>JAOPVD010000061.1 GCA_025966295.1 Frankiales bacterium
GAGGCGGTCCGGCCGACGGTCCGGCCCGCCCCGGCCGTGCCGGCGCACCGCACCGTGGTGTCGCTGACGTTCAACGACGGCGCGGTCAGCCAGTTCACCTACGCGGCCCCGGCGCTGGCCGAGCACCACCAGCAGGCGACGTTCTTCGTGGCGACCGGCGCCATCGACGACCACCACGCCGCCGCCATGCAGTGGTGGCAGCTGGACCGGCTGTATGCGGAGGGCCACGAGATCGGCGGCATGGGGCGCGCGCACACCAACCTCACGACCCGCCAGGTCGACGCCGCCCGGCTGCGGCGGGAGGTCTGCGAAGACGCCCGTCGCCTCAAGGCGCAGGGCTACGACCCGACGACGTTCGCCTACCCGGCCGGGGCGGCGAACCGGGCCGCGGAGCAGATCGTGCGGTCGTGCGGGTACCGGGCCGCCCGCGCCGCCGGCGGGCTGACGGCGACGGGTCGGCACCGCGTCGAGCCGCCGGGCGGTGCCGACCGGTTCGCGGTCCGCACCGCCACCACCCCCAGCGGGCCGCTGCAGCTCGGGACGCTGCAACGCGCCGTGCGTGCCGCCGCCGGTCGGGGCGGCTGGCTGCCGCTGGCCTTCAACCAGGTGTGCCACGCCGGCGATCGGGAGTACACGGGGTGCATGACCTCGTCCAAGCCGATCCGGGACGACACGTTGCGGCAGTTCCTGGACTGGTTGGCAGCGGCCGGGAAGCCCGGCGGCGCGCCCGCGGGCGTGACGGTGAGCCGGCTCCGCGACGCGCTCCGGCTGCCGCCGTCACCGCCGCTGCCGGCCCGGCCCACCGTCGTCTCGCTGACGTTCGACGACGGCTCGGCGTCGCAGTACCTGGCCCGCCAGGCGCTGCTCGAGCAGCGGATGCGCGGCACGTTCTACCTCAACTCCGGGACGCTCGGCCGGCAGGCCGGGATCATGTCGCTCGCCCAGGCGCGGCGGCTTCGCGACGACGGCAACGACATGGGCGGGCACACCGTCCACCACGTGAAGCTTCCGGGGCTGCCGCACGATCAGGCGGTGACGGAGGTCTGCAGCGACCGGGTCCGCTTGCGGCAGCTCGGCTTCGCCGCCGTCAGCTTCGCCTACCCGTTCGGGGCGTTCAGCCCGCAGGCGGAGGCCGTGGCGCGCTCCTGCGGCTACCGCTCCGGGCGGACGGCGGGCAGCCTTTCGGTCGCCGGCCCGCTGTACGCCGAGTCGGTGCCGCCCAAGGACCGGTTCGGGATCCGGCTGCTGAACGCCGAGGTGCCCACCGCACGCGGGCCGGTCAGCCTGGCGCACCTGGAACGCGCGGTGCTCGCCGCGTCGAACCACGGGGGCGGCTGGGTGCCGGTGCTTTTCCACGAGCTCTGCGACCCCAGGCAGCGGACGTACACGCCCTGCATGTCGAGCTACCGGGCCACCGACCTGTCGGTGTTCGTCGGCTTCCTGCGCTGGCTGCGGGATGAGGCGCCCGGCGGCGTGACCGTGCGCACGGTGGCGCAGGTCGTGGGGTAGTCGTCGCGGGTGTCGGCTTCTCGACACCTGTGACGGCGCAGGTCCGGACTCGTGATGGAGTGGTTTGGTTAACAGGGAGCGCCCCCAGCGCGTTGCCACCCTTCGGGGTCTGGGGGGACCGGCATGGCAGCGTCGCCGTCACTGATGAGCTCGGTGCCCGGGCACGACAACGCGATGGCGTCGGTGTCCCGCGTGCTCGTGGCGATGGAGCACCGGCTGTTCTGCGAGGCGCTGAAGGTCGCGCTGTCGGCCCGCATCGGCTACGAGGTCACGAGCGCCCGGCCCGACCACGCGCTGAGCGCGGCGTTGCTCCGCCGCCCCGACGTCGTGATCCTCGAGCTGGAGGGCGAGCGCGAGAACAAGCTCGAGCTCGTCCGGGGGCTGCGGGCCGCCCTGCCCGAGACGGCCGTCCTCGTCATCAGCGACGCGCCGAGCGCGGCCCTGCTCTCCGCCGTCATGGCGGCGGGCGCTGCCGGCTTCCTGAGCCTCGACGAGGGCATCGCCGATGTCGTCTCGGCGGTGTGCTCCGCCGCTGAGGGGCAGGTGGTCCTGTCGGGCCACCGCCTGGCGTCGCTCGTCCGGCAGCTGGCGCGGCACGCGCCGCCGGTCCAGCCGAGCGGGCCCGGGGGCCGGTTGACCGAGCGCGAGCTGGAGGTCCTGGAGCTGCTGGTGCGGGGCGCGTCGACCAGCTCGATCGCGGCCACCCTGGTGGTCAGCGCGCACACCGCCAGGACGCACGCCCAGAACGTGCTGCTCAAGCTCGGCGTGCACTCCCGGCTCGAGGCGGTGGCCTATGCCACCCAGCACGGCTTGGTGCCGCCCGCGTGGATGACGGTGGACGAGGACGTCGACGTCATCGGTCAGCCACTGTCTTGAGGCGGCCTCATTCGACGGTGCCGCTGGCGTCCTTCTTGGCGCCCCAGCCGTGGTAGCGGTCGATCACGATCCAGGCGCTGACCCGGCCGCGGTCGCGGACCGGGTAGGGCTTGCCGGTGTAGTGCGTCGACAGCCGGTCGATGTCGACCAGGCCCTCGTCCTCCCGCATCTCGACGACCCGGCCCTGGACCGAGAGGTGGGTGTACCAGTCGTCCCGGTCGAGGGCGGTCAGGCTGACGCGCGGCTCCTGCCGCAGGTGGTCCAGGCGCCTGCGGCCCTCGTCCATGTTGACCAGGATCCGGTCGTCGTCCTCCAGCAGGTACCAGGTCGCGACCGACACCGGCTGCCCGTCCGGCCGGACAGTGGCGATCACCGCGGGGTTCGGATGCGACAGGAACTCCCTGACGTCGGCAGGCAGGTCGGCCATGGCGGGCTCCTCAGTGGGGGTGGGGCAGGTTCATCTCGGCATGCCCGTCCAGTCTCTTCTCATGTGCCTCCCGGTTGGCGGCAGCGCGGGCAGGGAAGGCCCAGGCGGACGCTGTAAGGAGGAACCATGACCGACCCCCGCCTGGCCGATCCGACCCATACGGTGCCGCTGGTGGTGCCGCCCACGACCGAGACAGGTCCCGCTGCGCCCACCACCCGCTTCGCCGACCTTCCCGAGGCGCCACCGGCCTACCACGCGGAGCCGGAGCCCCCCAAGGCCCGGACCGCCAGGAAGCGGCGCCCGCTGCACCCGCAGGAGGCCACCGTCTTGGCAGTGGCCATGACGGTCCTGGTGCTCGTCGTCGCGAAGGCGCTCGTCGACGCGAACGACGTGCGGACCAACGTCGTGGACGTGCTCCTCTACGCGGTCCTCGCCGCGCTGGTCGGCATCGCGGTCGTGGGGGTCGGCGGCGGGCTCATCCGGCCCATGCAGGCGCGCTGGGAGCGGCTGCTCGACGGGCCCGAGGACACCGGGCGCCACCCCGACCACACCGCTGTCTACCCGAGCGAGCCAACCCTCGCGCCGCGGCGCTACTAGACGTCGAGCGCGCGGGCGCCGCGCGCCAGGACCCGCTCGTAGCGCACGCCCAGCAGCCGCGGCAGGGCCGCGACGACGTACGCGTCGGCACCCACCAGGATCCGGGGCCTGTCCTTGGACAGCCCCTTCACGATGGTCCTCGCGGCCCGCTCCGGGCTGGTGTGGGCGAGCTTGCGGTCGAAGAGCTGGGCGGTGCCGGCCTTGTCCTCGGAGGCTGTCACCCGGGCGTTGCGGGCGATGGCGGTCTTGATGCCACCGGGGTGGATCGAACTCACCGCCACCGGGGTGCGGTCCATCAGCAGCTCGAGCCGCAGGGCCTCGGTGAAGCCGCGCACCGCGAACTTCGCGGCGTTGTACGCCGCCTGCTTCGGCGCGGCGACCAGGCCGAACAGGCTGGAGACGTTGGCCAGCTGGCCGGCGCCGGTGGCGGCGAGGTGCGGCAGGAACGCCTGGGTGCCGTGGACCACGCCCCAGTAGTTGATGTCCATGAGCCAGCGCATGTCCGGCTCGGTGAGCTCGGAGACCGGCCCGTGCAGCGCGACGCCGGCGTTGTTGACCACCAGGTGCACGGCGCCGAAAGCCGCCCGTACCTCGTCGGCGTGCGCGAACACGGCGTCGCGGTCGGCGACATCGAGGGTGAAGGCCTGAGCCAGCCCGCCGCACGCCGTCGCGGTCTCGGTCGCCGCCTGCTGGTTCAGGTCGCTGACCGCGACGTGCGCGCCCAACCCGGCCAGGTGCAGCGCGAGCGCACGCCCGATGCCCGAGCCGGCTCCGGTGATCACCACGGTCTTGTCGGCGTAGCTGCGCACGGGGTCCCTTCCCAACGGCCTGACGTGCCCCCGGAGAGAATCGAACTCCCGACGCCCTCCTTAGGACGGAGGCGCTCTATCCACTGAGCTACGGAGGCGGGCAGCGCACTCGGCTGGCCGCCTGCGGATCCTACTGTGCCTCCGACGCCCCTTCGGGGGCGCGGACGCCGCCCTGCAGCACCGGCTCCAGCGACGTCGCGGCGTCGTCCGGCAGCGCCGCCGGCGCCACCTCGGTACGGCGGGCCGAGAGGCTGACGGCCAGGGCGAGCGCCGCCATGGTCGCGCAGCCGGCGAACAGCAGCCCGAAGGACCCGTGCGCGCTCAGCACCACGGCGACCCAGGCCGCACCGCACGTGGACCCGGCGAAGCGGAAGACGCTGAACAGCCCCAGCCCGGCGCCGATCCGGCCGGCGGCCACGGTCGCGTCGTGGGCGGCGGGCGTCTGCACACCGGAGACGCCGAGGCCGGCGAGCAGGAGCACCGCCACCAGGTCGGCCCCGCGGCCGGCACCCGCGACCAGCAGCACGCCCAGCAGGACCTGGGCCGCACCCAGCAGGAGCAGGCCCGCCCGGATCGTCGCGGTGGACCCCCACCGCCGGGTGGTCCGGCCGGACAGCGGCGCGAGCAGCGTCATCGCCGCCGGCAGCGCGAACACCAGCGCCCCGGCCACCGGCGCTGACTGCCCGGCGGTCCCGGTGAGGTAGAGCGGGACCGCGAACAGCGTGGCCCCCAGGCAGAACATCTGGCAGAAGGCCGCCGTGTTGCTGACGAGGTAGGTGCGGTTCAGCAGCAGCGACGGCGGGAGGAAGGGCGTGGCCTGCCGCCGGATCACGAGGGCGAAGACGGCGAAGGCCAGGACCCCGCCGGCGGCCAGGACGAGGACCGCCGGGGAGCCGACGCCGAGCGAGGGCACGGCCGTCCAGGACGACAGCAGCAGCCCGACGCCCAGCGCCAGGCTGACCGCGCCGCGCCACTCCAGCGGCTGGGGCCGGCCGGCGTCGGCGGGGATGAGCCGCAGGGTCATGACCACCGCCACCACCGCCAGCACCGCTGTCGGCCAGAAGATCGAGCGCCAGCCGAACCAGGTGCTGAGCAGCCCGCCAAGCGGTGGGCCGACGGCGATGCCGAAGCCGTTGGCGGTGGCCCAGTAGCCGACCGCGCGGGCCCGGTGCGCCGGACCGACCAGGTCGGCGATCAGCGCCATGACCGTCGGGGTGATGCCTGCGGAGGCGGCGCCCTGCAGGACGCGGAAGGTCACCAGGACGGCGAGGTTGGGCGCCAGCGCCGCGCCGGCGGCGGCCAGCCCGAGGGCCGCGACCGACAGCACGAACAGCCGCCGGCGGCCGATCCGGTCGCCGACCCAGCCGCCCAACGGCAGCAGGACCGCCATCGTCAGGGTCCACGAGCTCACCACCAGCGCGCCCTCGCCGAGCGGCACGTCGAGGTCGCGCAGGATCTGCGCCATCGGCACGTTGACGATGTTGTTGTTGACGGTGCCGAGGAAGGTCACCAGCAAGATCGTGGCGACGGGGGCCCAGGCGAAGTCGCTGCCCTCACGCCGCGGCCTCGTCTGCGACATGCTTCCCCTCTCGTCGGGACATACTGTATACGAAAGCCTCAGCCGG
>JAOPVD010000204.1 GCA_025966295.1 Frankiales bacterium
GCGGCCTCCGACGCCGTCATCGCCTGCTCCACGGCGAGGGTCGCCCCTCCCGCCGTACGGGTGAACTGGGTGAAACCGCCGGTACGACGGTCCAGCACGCCCCGGAAGTCGCCGGCGATCCCGACCGGCCAGGTCAGCGGCGTCGGCTTCAGGCCGGTCTTGGCGAAGACCTCGTCCATCAGCTCCAGCGCGGACAGACCGGGCCGGTCCCACTTGTTGACGACGGTCAGGACCGGGATGCGGCGGTGCCTGCAGACCTCGAAGAGCTTGAGCGTCTGCGGCTCCATGCCCTTGGCCGCGTCGATGAGCATGACCGCGGAGTCGACAGCGGCGAGCACGCGGTAGGTGTCCTCGGAGAAGTCGGCGTGGCCCGGGGTGTCCAGCAGGTTGACGACGTTGCCCTGGTACTCGAACTGCAGGGCGGCAGAGGAGATCGAGATCCCGCGCGCCTTCTCGATGTCCATCCAGTCCGAGACGGTGCTCTTGCGCCCGGCCTTGCCGTGGATGTGGCCGGCCTCGTTGATCACGCGGGCGTGCAGGGCCAGCGCCTCGGTGAGGGTCGACTTGCCGGCGTCGGGGTGGCTGATGACGGCGAACGTGCGGCGCCGAGCAGCCTCCGCGACTGCGGTGCTGTCGTTCACGGCGCTCCTCCCTGGGGCTGTCACCGAACAGCGCCCCGGCCATAGCCGGGGCGCTGCCGAGGTGGAGCCGCCTGTCGGAATCGAACCGACGACCTATTCATTACGAGTGAATCGCTCTGCCGACTGAGCTAAGGCGGCGCGGTACGGCGACGAGTCTAGGGCACGTCAGCCGGTGCGCACGGCCAGAGCCATCGCCTCGACGGCCAGCTGCGGCGCGACGTTGCCGTCGATGGCCGTCCGGCAGGCGAGCACCGCGTCGATCCGACGCAGCGTCGCCTCCGGGGTGCTGCCGCGGGCGATCGTGGCGGCCTGCTCGGCGAGGTCGGCGTGCACCGGGACGGCGCCGGCGCCGAGCTGGAGCGCCAGCACATCTCGGTAGAAGGCGGCCAGGTCGATGAGCGCCCGGTCCAGGGCGTCGCGCTGGGTGCGGGTGCCCCGCGACTTCTGCCGCCGCTCCAGCTCCTTGAGCGCGCCGGCGCCGCCCTTGGGCGCCCCGCCGGTGTAGCCCTTGCCGGTCGCGCCGGCGCCCAGGGCGGTGGACAGCGCCTGCTTCTCGGCGGCATCGCGGGTGCCGGCGAGCTTGTCGGCCTCCTCCTTCGCCGCGTCGACGAGGTCCTTCGCCGCGGTCAGGGCCTGGCCGACGTTGCCCAGCGAGCGGGGCAGCGCCAGCACGTCACGGCGCTCGTTCCGGGCCTGTTCGTCGGTCGCCAGGCGGCGGGCCCGACCGATGTGGCCCTGCGCCGCCCGGGCCGCGAACGCGGCCATCGCCGGGTCGACGCCGTCCCGGTCGGTGAGCACCTTCGCGACCGCAGCGGCCGACGGCGTCCGCAACGACACCAGCCGGCAGCGCGACCGGATGGTCGGGAGCAGGTCGTCGACCGACGGGGCGCACAGCAGCAGGACGCTGTGCGGCGGCGGCTCCTCGACGGCCTTGAGCAGCGTGTTGGAGGTGCGCTCCTCCATCCGGTCGGCGTCCTCGATGAGGGTGACCTGCCAGCGACCCCGGGTGGGCGCGCGGGACGAGCGGGCGATCACCTCACGGGCCTGCTCGATGAGCAGGTGCAGGCCCTCCGGGACGATGACGGCCACGTCGGGGTGGTTGCCGGTGCGCGCCTGGTGGCAGGCGTCGCAGTGGCCGCAGCCCCGGTCCGGGCACTGCAGCGCGGCCGCGAAGGCCCGGGCCGCGACCGACCGGCCCGATCCGGGCGGCCCGGTGAACAGCCACGCGTGCGTCATGCCGGCGCCGTCGCCGCCGCCGAGCGCCTGCGCGGCGGCCTCCGCCGCGGACTGCAGCTGCTCGACCACGGCGTCCTGGCCGACCAGGTCGTCGAAGACGCTCACACCGGCTCCAGCTCGCGCGCCGGTACCAGCGGGAGCACCCGCGTCCGGACCGCGTGGTGCACCGCGTCGGGGCTCTGCTCGGCGCTGACGACCAGGTAGCGGTCCGGGTCGTGGGCCGCGAGGTCCAGGAAGCCCTGCCGCACCGCCTGGTGGAACTCGAGCGACTCCTGCTCGATCCGGTCGGGGGCGCCGGTCGCCCGGGCCAGGCCGACGGCCGGGTCGATGTCGAGCAGCAGCGTGACGTCGGGCCGCAGCCCCTCGGTGGCCCACTCCGACAGCTCGGCCACCTCGCGCACGTCCAGCGCCCGGCCGGCGCCCTGGTAGGCCAGCGAGCTGTCGACGTACCGGTCGCTGATGACGACCGCGCCGCGGGCCAGCGCCGGCTGCACGACGGTGGCGACGTGCTGCGCGCGGTCGGCGGCGTACAGCAGCGCCTCGGTGCGCGGCGACAGCCGGGTGGCCGGGTCGAGCAGCAGCGCGCGGATCTCCGCGCCCACCGGCGTGGCGCCGGGCTCGCGGGTCACCACCACCTCGCGGCCCTGCTGCTCCAGCAGCGCGGCCAGCCGCTTCACCTGGGTCGACTTGCCGGCGCCCTCGCCGCCCTCGAACACCACGAACAGCCCGGTGTACGCCGGTCCTGGTGCGGGCCGGCGGCGCAGCAGTGCGGCCAGGTCGGCGCGCAGCGGCACGCCGGGCCGGTCGTTCATGGTGCGGTAGGACAGGACGCCGACGACCACCGCCAGCAGGCCGCCGAGCAGCAGCGTCACCGAGACGCCGTTGAGGTCGAAGCTGCCCCAGCGGTGCACCCCGATGGCACCGGCCACCGTGGGGGCGACCGTCACCGACAGCAGCAACGAGATCCGCATCAGCGAGTTGACCAGCCCGAAGGTCCGACCGCGGACCGCGTCGTCCACCTCGGCGCCGAGCAGCGTCAGGCCCAGCACGTAGGCCAGGCCGGCGAAGGCGCCGAGCAGGATGGTCGAGAAGACGACCAGGGCCAGCACCGGCACCACCGACATGAACGCCAGGCACAGGCCGGCACCGACGATCGCCGGCCCCAGGGCGCGCCGCCGGGACATCCCCTTGATGGCGCGCGGCCCGACGGCCACGCCGAGGGCGATGCCCACGAAGACCGAGCCGAACAGCAGCGCGAACGCCGCCTCACCGCCGTCCAGGACCGTCTCGGTGAACAGCTTGCCGTTGCCGACCACCACCCCGGCGGCGGCGAGGGCGCCCAGCATCGCGACCAGCAGGCCGCGGACCAGCTCACTGGTGCCGGCGAAGCGCAGCCCCTCGCGGATGCTGTCGATGACCGTCGGGACGTCGCCGGTCGAGGTCGTCACCTCGACCCGGCTCGGGATGTCCCGGATCCGGAAGACCTGGACGGCCGCGAACAAGAACGTGCCGGCGTTGACGTAGAACGCGATGTTGGCGGCCGAGTGCCCGGTGCGCACGCTGAGGAGGCCGAGCACGCCGAACACGGCGGCGGCGACGGGCGCGGTGCCGTAGGTGGCGAACAGCGAGATCTGGTTCGCCGATTCCAGCTGCTCCTTGGCCAGGTGCGGCACCGCCGACTCCTTGGCGGGGATCCACACCAGCGACAGGACCTCGACCAGCGCGGTGGCGATGAGCAGCCAGGTCAGCGTGCCGACGAGCGGGATCGACAGGAACAGCCCGAAGCGCAGCAGGTCGCTGAGGACCATCGTGAGCCGACGGTCGAAGCGGTCGGCGACCACCCCGACGACCGGCGCCAGCAGGACCGCCGGCAGCAGGCGGAACGCCAGCACCCCACCGACCGCGAAGCTCTTGGCGTCGAAGCCCTGCACCAGCTGGGTGGCCAGCGCCGTGGTGGCCAGGAAGCCCAGCCAGTCACCGAAGCTCGACAGGACCAGCGCGAGGGAGAGCCGCCGGAAGCCGCGCTGGGCGAGCGCGCCCGGCCATCGCCGCCACCTGTGCCCTGTCACGCCTGCAGCCTAGGGCCCGCTCAGGCTTTCTTCTTCGCCGCGGCCTTCTTGGGAGCGGCCTTCTTGGCCGGGGCCTTCTTGGCCGCCGCCTTCCGGGGCGCGGCCTTCTTCTTCACCGGCCCGCGGGCCCGCCGGTCGGCCAGCAGCTCGGAAGCCCGCTCGTCGGTGAGCTCCTCCACCGAGTCGTCCTTGCGCAGCGACGCGTTGGTCTCGCCGTCGGTGACGTAGGGGCCGAAGCGGCCCTCCTTGACGACCATCGGGCTGCCGCTCACCGGGTCGTTGCCGAGCTCCTTGAGCGGCGGCGCCGCGGCCGCCCGGCCGCGCAGCTTGGGCTGGGCCAGCAGCGCCTGGGCCTGCTCGAGGGTCACCGTGAACAGCGACTCCTCGTCCACCAGCGAGCGGCTCTCCTTGCCCTTGCTGATGTAGGGCCCGTAGCGGCCGTTCTGCGCGGTGACCGGCTCGCCGTCGAGCTCGCCGAGCACCCGCGGGAGGGACAGCAGCTTCAGCGCCTCGTCGAGGGTGACCGTGCTGAGGTCCATCGTCTTGAACAGCGACGCGGTGGCGGGCTTCTCCGGCGAGCCCTCCGGCAGCGCCACGGTGATGTAGGGGCCGAACCGGCCCTTCTTGGCGATCACGTCGAGACCGCTGTCCGGGTGCTGGCCGAGCACCCGGTCGTCGGACGGGGCGTCGGCGAGCTCGACCGCCATCGCCACGGTCAGCTCGTCGGGGGCGAGGTCCTCGGGCAGCGACGCCCGCTTCTCGCCGATCTCGACGTACGGGCCGTAGCGGCCGACCCGCACGACCACCGGGGTGCCGTCGGCGTCGACCCCGATCGGGATGGAGTTGACCGCCCGGGCGTCGATGTCGCCGAGGCCCTCGGAGGTGAGCTTCTTCAGCCCGCCCTGGCGGGCCAGGCCGCCCTCCTTGCCCTCGTCGCTGCCGAAGTAGAACCGGGTCAGCCACGGGACGCTGTCGCCGTTGCCGCCGGCGATGTCGTCCAGGTCGTCCTCCATGGAGGCGGTGAACCCGTAGTCGACGAGCCGGCCGAAGTGCTGCTCCAGCAGCCCGATGACCGCGAAGGCCAGCCAGGTCGGCACCAGGGCCGACCCCTTCTTCCAGACGTACCCGCGGTCCTGGATGGTCGAGATGATCGACGCGTACGTCGACGGGCGCCCGATCCCGAGCTCCTCGAGCTGCTTGACCAGCGAGGCCTCGGTGTAGCGGGCCGGCGGCGAGGTGGTGTGCCCCTGCGGCTCCAGGCCGCGCACCCCGAGGGCGTCGCCGACCGCCACGTTGGGGAGCCGGCGCTCGGTGGACTCGAGCTCGGCGTCCGGGTCGTCGCTGCCCTCGACGTAGGCCCGCAGGAAGCCGGGGAACGTGATGACCTTGCCGGAGGCCGAGAACTCGGCGTCGGTGCCGTCGGCGGTGACGGCACCGAGCTTCACCGAGGCCGTGACGCCGCGGGCGTCGGCCATCTGGGAGGCGACGGTGCGCTGCCAGATCAGCTCGTACAGCCGCAGCTCGTCACCCGACACCTGACCGGCCAGCTGGCCGGGGGTCTTGAACACGTCACCGGAGGGGCGGATCGCCTCGTGCGCCTCCTGCGCGTTCTTCACCTTCTTGGCGTAGGTGCGGGGCGCGTCCGGCACGTACTCCGGGCCGTACAGGTCCCGGACCTGCTGGCGAGCCGCGGTGATCGCGGTCTCGGACAGGCTGGTGCTGTCGGTGCGCATGTAGGTGATGTGGCCGTTCTCGTACAGCCGCTGGGCGGTGCGCATCGCCTGCTGCGCCGACATCCGCAGCTTGCGGCCGGCCTCCTGCTGCAGCGTGGAGGTCATGAACGGCGCATACGGCTTGCGGCTGTAGGGCTTGTCCTCGACCGAGCGGATCGTGAAGGCCGCGGTCTCCAGGCGCTGGCTGAGGTTGCGCGCGGCGGCCTCGTCGAGCTGCAGCACCTCGCGGGTGAGCTGCCCGGTCTCGGGGTCGAAGTCGCGGCCGGTGGCCAGCCGCTGCCCGTCGACGGACTGCAGCGTCGCGACCAGCCTCTCGGTCTCGCCGGCCTTCTCGAAGCTGCCCTCGATGTCCCAGTACGACGCCTCGCGGAACCGCATCCGGGCCCGCTCGCGCTCCACGACCACCCGGGTCGCGACCGACTGCACCCGGCCGGCCGACAGCCGCGGCATGACCTTCTTCCAGAGCACCTCGGACACCCGGTAGCCGTAGAGGCGGTCCAGGATGCGGCGGGTCTCCTGCGCGTCGACCAGGTCCCGGTCGAGCTCGCGGGGGTTGGCGACGGCCTCCTCGATGGCGGACTTGGTGATCTCGTGGAACACCATCCGGTGCACGGGGACCTTCGGCTTGAGGGTCTCCAGCAGGTGCCAGGCGATGGCCTCGCCCTCGCGGTCCTCATCGGTGGCGAGGTAGAGCTCGTCCGAGTCCTTCAGCAGCGCCTTGAGCTTGCTGACCTGCTGCTTCTTGTCCGGGCTGACGATGTACAGCGCCTTGAAGCCGTTGTCGACGTCGACGCCGTCCTTGGCCCAGGCCTGCCCCTTGTACTCGGCCGGCACGTCGCTGGCCGACCGCGGCAGGTCGCGGATGTGGCCGATGGAGGACTCCACGACGTACCCCGGGCCGAGGTAGCCCGCGATGGTCTTGGCCTTCGCGGGTGACTCGACGATGACAAGGCGCTGGCCGGTGGGCACGTCTCTCCAAGCTGCGGTGGAACGGGGGGTCTGCGGACAGGGTGCAGGACGCTGTCAAGCGGCTCCACGCTGCCAGACCGGACAACCCCACCTGCGCAGCACCCCTTCCCGCGCGTGTCGCTAGGCCTCCAGGAAGCCCTGTTCCACCAGTCGGCGGACCACCGGGAGCACCTGCTCGGCGGCCTCGGCGGGGGCCAGCCCGGCGCCGGCGGCGAGCACGGCGACCAGGTCGCCGAGCGGCTGGCTGCCGTCGCAGGCGGCCAGCAGCGTCGCGCCGTAGAGGTCGACGCCGCCGCTCCAGCGCAGCCCGGCCTCCTGCTGCAGCAGCTGGTTGGCGGCCGTCCAGCCCTCCTCGGTGCGGGTCGCGACCTGGTGCAGCCGGACGTCCTCCCGCAGCCGGAGCGGTACGGCGAGCAGGTCGCCCTCCAGCAGCCGCCGGCGGGTGAAGTGGGCGAGCACCTCGTCGCCCCAGGTCGGTGCGGTCGGCTGGTCGACGTGGTCCAGCGTGACCAGCGGGGCCAGGCCGTCCGTGCGCTTGTGCATCGCGACCACGCCGAAGGCCACGGCGTCGACGCCGGACAGGCCGTCGACCCACGCGTCGTACAGGCTGTCGAAGGCGGTCTCGTCGGTGTCGCGCAGCCAGGCGGTGACGTACTCCTCGGGCTCGGCCAGCTCGCGCTGCACGACCCAGGCGTCGCAGCCGGTGCCCTCGAACCACGAGCGGATGCGGGCGTCACCGTCCTCGCCGGTCAGGTGCAGCCAGTTGACGAGCAGGACGGCGTAACCGCCCGGGGCGAGGACGGCCGGCAGGTCCTGCACCAGCCGGCGGCAGAGCTCGTCACCCTCATAGCCGCCGTCGCGGTAGGTGTAGCGGCGACCGGGTGAGACCACGAACGGCGGGTTGCTCACCACCAGGTCGAAGGCCTCGCCGGCCACGGGGGCGAGCAGGTCGCCGGCCCGGGCGTCGAGCTCCACCCCGCCGAGGGCAGCGGCGAGCCGGGTGAACGCGACGGCGCGGGGGTTGCGGTCGGTGGCCACCACCTGCCCGGCGTGGTCCTCGGCGAGCAGGGCCTGGATGCCGGCGCCGGCACCCAGGTCGAGGACCCGGTCGACGAGCCGCCGTGGGGTGGCCGCCGCCAGCGTCAGGCTCGCCGCGCCGACGCCCAGGACCTGCTCGGCCTCCACCGCGGCCGCCGCGCTACCGGGGTCGTGCGGCACCGTGACGTCGACGCCGCCGTGCCTGACCGCCTGCAGCCGGACCCGGGCGCGGCCGTCCGGCCCGACCCAGCTGTCGGGCAGCGTGCCGGGGGCCACGGGGGCGCCCAGCACCAGCGCCCGGGCGAGCCGGGCCAGCGGAGCCGATCCGCTGCTGCGGCGCAGCAGCGGGCTCAGCTCGCCGCGGTCCAGGTGCTGGCGATGGCCGGCGCCCAGCAGCTCGTCGAGCGCGGCGGCGGACCAGCCGGCCTCGGTGAGTGCCTCCCGCACCCGCGGCGCGTCGGCGAGCAGGGCGGTGGGGTCGACGAGCACGCCCGCACGCTAGTAGCAGGAGGCCGGGACGCTCGCGGGTCCCGGCCTCCTGGTCGATCGCGGGCTACTGCCCGGTGCGGCGCAGCCGCTGCACCCCGAACGCGGTCGCCAGCAGGACCAGCGCGCCGGCGGCGGCCAGCGGCGCAC
>JAOPVD010000231.1 GCA_025966295.1 Frankiales bacterium
TCGAGGCGCTGCAGGTTGCAGTTGACGACGAAGGTCAGGTTGTCGAGCTCCTCACGGGCGGCCAGGCCGATGGCGCCGAGCGACTCCGGCTCGTCCATCTCGCCGTCGCCGAGGAAGGCCCAGACCCGCTGCTCGGAGGTGTCCTTGATGCCGCGGTGCTGCAGGTACCTGTTGAACCGCGCCTGGTAGATCGCGCTGATCGGCCCGAGGCCCATCGACACCGTCGGGAACTCCCAGTAGTCCGGCTTCTGACGCGGGTGCGGGTACGACGGGAGCGCCAGCGCCCGCGACTCCTGTCGGAAGCCGTCCAGGTGGTCCTCGGTGAGGCGCCCCTCGAGGAACGCCCGGGCGTAGATGCCGGGGGAGGCGTGGCCCTGGAAGAAGATCTGGTCGCCGCCGCCCGGGTGCTCCTTGCCCCGGAAGAAGTGGTTGAAGCCGACCTCGTAGAGCGACGCGGCGCTGGCGTAGGTCGCGATGTGGCCGCCGACCCCGATCTCGGGCCGGTTCGCCCGGGAGACCGTCATGGCGGCGTTCCAGCGGATGTAGGCCCGCAGCCGGCGCTCGACGTGCTCGTCGCCGGGGACCCACGGCTCGCGCTCCGGCGAGATGGTGTTGATGAAGTCGGTGCTCCGCAGCGGCGGCACCCCGACGGACTTCTCGCGGGCGCGCTCGAGGAGCTTGAGCATGAGGAACCGGGCCCGCTGCCGACCGCTGGTGTCGACCAGGCTGTCGAAGCTGTCGAGCCACTCCTGGGTCTCGGTCGGGTCGACATCCGGCAGCTGGCTGGGCAGCCCGTCGCTGATGACACTGAACCGTTCCGTGCCGCGCTCTGCCACTGCTCTGCCTCCGCTGTTGGACGCTGCTCACCCCCCATCCAACCCCCTACCCGCGAGTAGCCCCCAGATGTGCAGGCTGGGGGCATGGAGACGACGGTGCTGACGGTCACGACGGGGGACCGGGAGGTCGTGCACGACCTCACGGCCGAGTGCCGGCGGTTCGTCCGCGGCAAGGGCGACGGGCTGCTGCACGTGTTCGTGCCGCACGCCACCGCCGGCGTCGCGGTGCTCGAACTCGGGGCCGGCAGCGACGACGACCTGCTCGCGGCGCTCCGCGACCTGCTGCCCGCGGACGACCGCTGGCGGCACCGGCACGGCTCACCAGGACACGGCCGCTCGCACGTGCTGCCGGCGCTGGTGCCGCCGTACGCCAGCGTGCCGGTGCTCGGTGGCGAGCTGGCGCTGGGCACCTGGCAGGCGGTCGCGCTGGTCGACCTGAACGTGGACAACCCCGTCCGGGAGGTCCGGCTCTCGCTACTCGCCGGCTAGCGCCCGGGCCCGCGCCGCGGTGTGCTCCTGCTCGGAGATGACCCCGCGACGGCGCAAGTCCTCCAGCTCGACGAGGCGCAGCTCGAGGCGCTGCGCGGGGGCGAGGGCCTGGCTGCTCAGCAGCCGGCCCGCGAGCTGTGCCGGTGAAGTGAGGGGGTTCAGGCCGGCGTCCTGGAGCGCCCGCCGGGTCTTCAGCAGCGCGGTGATGACCAGGACGAACACGACCGCGATGAAGCTGAGGCCGACGGCGAAGAACGCCACCATCCACCCAGGCGCCTCGTCCAGCGGGGTCATGCGTTGCACCCTAGGGCTCACGGAGGTGGTGCGCAGTGACTTCGTGGTGCTCCCGGCCCTCCGGGTCGGCGTGGATCAGCGCCGAGGTCAGCCGCCGCACCTCGTGCAGCAGCCGGTGCTCGGCGTCGGTCGCGATCGCGTGCCCCTCGGTGAGGGTGAGGGACGGGTCGAGCACCACCTCGGCCTCGGCCCGCAGCGCGTGCCCGATCCAGCGCAGCCGCACGACCCCCACCTCCCGGACCCCGGGGGTGCCGCGCAGCACCGCCTCGACCTGGTCGACCAGCGCCTCGTCGACGGCGTCCATGAGGCGCCGGTAGACCTGCCGGGCCGCGTCGCGGAGCACGCTCAGGATCGCGACCGTGATGAGCAGTCCGACGACCGGGTCGGCCTGCTCCCAGCCGAGGGCGACGCCGGCCGCGCCGAGCACCACCGCCAGCGACGTGAACCCGTCGGTGCGGGCGTGCAGCCCGTCGGCCACCAGCGCGGCGGAGCCGATCTCCCGGCCGACCCGGATGCGGTACTGCGCCACCAGCTCGTTGCCGACGAACCCCAGCACGCCGGCGAGCCCGACCGCCAGCAGGTGGTCGACCGGCCGCGGGTGCAGCAGCCGGTCGACCGCCTGGTAGCCGGCCAGCGCCGAGCTGCCGACGATGAACAGGACCACCACCACGCCGGCCAGGTCCTCGGCCCGGCCGTAGCCGTAGGTGTAGCGCCGGTTCGGCGGCCGCCGGCCCAGGCTGAACGCGATCGCCAGCGGCACGGCCGTGAGCGCGTCCGCGACGTTGTGCAGCGTGTCACCGAGCAGCGCCACCGAGCCGGTCCAGAGCACCACCAGGCCCTGCAGGAGCGCGGTGACGCCCAGCACGGCCAGGCTCAGCACCAGCGCCCGGATGCCCTTCGCGGAGGTCTCGAGGGCCTGGTCGACGCTGTCCGCCGCGTCGTGGCTGTGCGGGGCCACCAGCTCCCGCAGTCGTCCCCGGAGGCCGCCGTGGTGGTGCCCGTGCGGGGTCGCCATGGGGCCGATTGTGCCCCGTCGCACTCGGCGTGGCACTTGCGCCGAGCCGGGCTCTCCGGTGGACTACCTAGGCGCACGCAGATCCGCGTGCCGAGGAGAGGGGCCTTCGAAGGTGAGCACGTCCGCGGACCACGCCGGGGCGCGTGGCCTGGCCGAGCGTCTGGGCATCCAGCAGGGGCAGGTCGTGCAGGTCGTCGGAGCCGACGACCCTGACGACGTCGACACCGATCTACTCGAGGACGTCGCCGCCCGCGCCGGCACCGAGCTGATCTACTCCGAGGACTCCGACGACGTCGTCGACATGGTGCTGCTGTGGTGGCGCGAGGGCGACGGCGACCTGGTCGACGCGCTCGTCGACTCGCTCACCAACCTCGGTGACAACGGCGTGGTGTGGCTACTCACCCCCAAGGCCGGCCGGGACGGCCACGTCGAGCCCTCCGACATCGACGAGGCCGCGCCCACCGCCGGCCTGTCGTCGACCCGCAGCACCAGTGCCGCTCCTGAGTGGTCCGGCACCCGGCTCGTGGCGCCCAAGGCGGCCCGGGCCAAGCAGCGCCGCTGACCCCCGACCAGGCCCGCCTGCTGCTCTCCGACGAGGGCCGCGCTGCGGTCGCGGTCGCGGCCGCCCTCGACCTGCCGGCGCTGCCCGCTGCCGAGGCCATGCGCCCGTACGGCGAGGCCGGCCGGCTGGCGCTCGACCAGGTCGGCCTCCGGCGCCGCGCGCTGCTCAAGCACCCGGACGGCGACCAGCTGTGGTGGACCGCCGAGGCGCTCGAGCAGTCGACGCCCCGGCCGGTGGCGGTGCACCGGGCCGCCCGGTTCGCCGGCTCGTCGCGGGTGCTGGACCTGGGCTGCTCGGTCGGGGGCGACCTGCTGCCGCTGTCGGCCGTCGCGCCGGTGGTCGGCGTCGACCTCGACCTGGCCCGGTGCCTGCTCGCCCGGGAGAACACCGGTGCCCCGGTGGTCTGCGCCGATGTGACCCGCCTCACCCCGACCGGCGACGTCTTCGCCGACCCGGCACGGCGGCTGTCCGGCCGGCGCGGCTTCGACCCGCGGTCGTGGTCGCCGCCGCTCGAGGCGGTGCTCTCCTGGGACGTCCGGGCGCTCGGCGTGAAGGTGGCGCCCGGCATCGACTACGCGCTGCTGCCGGCGGACGTCGAGGTGGAGGTGGTCTCGCTCGGCGGCGACGTGAAGGAGGCGGTGCTCTGGCGGGGGGCGGTCCGCCGCGGGCACCGCCGTACCGCGACGCTTTTGCCGTCGGGGGACCAGCTGGTGGCCGCCGGTGCGCCGGTGCCGGCGGTCCGGCCGGCCGGCCGGTTCCTGCTCGAACCGGACGGGGCGGTGATCCGCGCGCACCTCGTCGAGGAGGTCGTGCAGCAGCTCGACGGCTGGCTGCTGGACGCCTCGATCGCTTACGTGTCAGCGGACCTGGCCACCCCGACGCCGTTCGGCCGGTGGTACGAGGTGCTCGAGGTGCTGCCGTTCTCGCTGAAGGGCCTGCGGCAGCGGCTGCGGGCCTACGACGCCGGCCCGCTGGTGGTGAAGAAGCGCGGCACCGCGGTGGAGCCCGAGTCCCTGCGCAAGCAGCTCAAGCTCACCGGCAGCCGCGAGGTCACGGTGGTGCTGACCCGGCAGGCCGGCCGGCAGGTCGCGCTGGTGGTCCAGCCCGTGCCGGCCCTGCGGCCCTAGCCCCGGAGCCGGCCCAGCAGCCTGCCGACACCGCCGCTGACCGAGGACAGGCCGGCGACGCCGGCCTTGAGCACCGGGCCTCCGGGTACGCCGGGGACGTCCTGGAGCAGCGGCGCCAGCCGCATGAACGACGACAGCTCCTGGACCTTCAGACGGCGCTGCACCAGCAGCACGGGCACGTGCGCCCGGCCGGCCGAGGCGTCCAGCAGGTCCGGCGCGGTGCCGCTGACGCCGACGCCCGCGAACACACCGGCCGGCACCGGGCGGGTCGTCCAGCCCCGGCTCGTGCTGCTCAACGACCAACCGCCGTCCGGGGCCTGGGCCGTCACCGTGATCTCGATGCCGGACCGGGCCGACAGCGCGCCGGTCACGTCGATGAGGGCGCCCAGCCCGCGGTCCAGCAGGAGCGGCGACGGCGCGTCGGCGCCGCACGGCGCCAGGTCCAGGGCGTGCACGGCCAGCTCGTAGCAGCCGGCGTGGAGCAGCGACAGCAGCGGCAGCTCGCCGACCGACGATCGCACCCGGGCGGCGCCCAGCTCGGCCGGCTCGGGGCCGCCGAACCATGCTGCGATGACGTCCCGCGACCGCTGCAGGGCGGCCCGGACCTCGGCGTCGGTGGCGTCGCGGTGCGCGGCGACCAGCCGGGCGTTGTCCTCGTCGACGTCCCCGGGTGGAGAGCCGCCGCCGTTGCGGGCGGCCTCGACGAGCCCCACCAGCACCCGGTGGTCGTCCCAGGAGCCCAGGTGGATGCAGGTGTCCCGGCCGGTCCAGCCCGGCAGCCGGGACGGACGCGACAGGTCCGCGCTGTCCACGACGGCGAGGAACGCGTCCCACGCGCCGACGACGGCGTCGCCGAGCGGCGAGGCACCGGTCTCGGCCAGGCCGCACGGGGAAGGGAAACGCGTGGGACCTAACATGCGGGCCATCCTGCCCTGACCTGTTACAAGGAGATGCGTGATGGTGGACGTCGGCGAGCCGGCCCCGGACTTCGAGCTCCTGGACCAGAACCGCACACCGGTGCGGCTGTCCAGCTTCCGCGGCCACAAGAACGTGGTCGTGGTGTTCTACCCGCTGTCGTTCACCCGGGTCTGTGAGGGCGAGCTGTGCTCGCTGCGGGACGAGATCGCCGACTTCAGCAACGACCACGTGCAGACCCTCGCCATCTCGGTGGACTCCGGCCCGACGCACGCCAAGTGGGCGGCCGAGCAGGGCTACGACTTCCCGCTGCTCGCCGACTTCTGGCCGCACGGCGCGGTCGCCCGCGAGTACGGCGTGTTCGACGACGAGATCGGCCTGGCCCTCCGCGGGACCTTCATCGTCGACAAGCAGGGCCTCGTGGCCTACAAGGTCGTCAACGCCATCCCGGACGCCCGCGACCAGGACGCGTACAAGAAGGTCCTCGCCTCCCTGTCCTGACCGGGCAGGTGATAGAGAGAGACCGTGCCCTCCGCCGCCCCGCACCGGACCGGACCGGCCGCGCCAGGACCTGTTGCCGCCGCGGCGCCGGTGTCGCGCACCGGGTACTTCTACTGGGTCACCAAGGTGGCGCTCACGCCGGTGCTGACCGTGGCGTTCCGGCCGCGGGTGGAGGGCATCGGGCACGTCCCGAGGCGCGGCCCGGCCATCCTGGCCTGCAACCACGTGTCGTTCCTGGACTGGATGTTCCTGCCGCTCGTGGTCCGGTTCCGGCGGATCTCGTTCCTGGCCAAGCTGGAGTACTTCACCCGGCCGGGCCTGAAGGGCGGGCTGCAGCGGTACTTCTTCACCGCCACCGGCCAGGTCCCGGTCGACCGCTCCGGCGCGGACGCGGCCACCGCCGCGCTCCGGACCGCGAGCCGGCTGCTCGACGAGGGGCGGCTGGTCGGCATCTTCCCGGAGGGCTCGCGGACCCGGGACGGCCGCCTCAACCGCGGCCGGACCGGCATCGCCCGGATGGCCGCCGCCACCGGGGTGGCCGTGGTGCCGTGCGCGACCGTCGGGGTGTTCGACATCGCGCCGCCCGGCACCCGGGTACCGCGACCGCGCAAGGTGACGCTGCGCTTCGGCGCGCCGGTGCGCTTCCCGGACCTCGGCGGGCGTCCGCCGACCGCGGAGGAGCTGCGGGACTGGACCGACGCGCTGATGGCCGAGATCCAGCGGCTGTCCGGCCAGGAGCCCTCCGGGGTGGACGCGATCGCCTCCGGGTCCTGAGCCTGCGCACTAGCCTGAGGGGGCGAGGACTCGTAGCTCAGCTGGTAGAGCAGCGCCCTTACAAGGCGAAGGTCGGCGGTTCGAACCCGTCCGAGTCCACCCCTGCGGTCAGCCGGCCGGAGCCAGCGCGTCGGCCAGGTGCCGGCCCAGGACGCCGTAGCCGGCGTCGCTCGGGTGGTAGGCGTCCCGGGACAGCAGGCCCGGGTCGGTCTCGGCGCTGAACGGCAGCTGGCTGACGTACTGCAGGCCGCGGGCCCGGGCCACCTCGGCCAGCACGGTGTCCACGGCGGCGTAGCGCGCCAGCGGCACACCGGGCGGGGCGAAGGCCCCGACCAGCACGATCCGGGCCCACGGCTGCCGGCGGTGCACGTAGTCGACGGTCCGCAGGGCCGCGCCGCGCAGCTGCGTCAGCGAGCCGTGATGGGCATCGTTGGTGCCACCCTCCAGGACGATCACGTCGTACGGCGTCTTGAGGTAGCCGTCGCTGCGCAGACGGGCGAGGTAGGGCTTGCCGCGCTTGCCGCCGGTGGTGTAGCCGGTGCCGCCGCGGGCGTCGACGACGGCCTGCCAGCCGAGGCGGTCGGCGGCGGTGCGGACCTGGACCGGGCGGGTCGGGATCGCGCCGGTGCCTGCGATCAGGCTGTCGCCGAAGAACAGCGCCTTGACCTGGGCGTGGCGTGGGCCGCCCGCGCTGCCGGACGCGGTCAGTGCCACCAGTGCGGTCAGCACCAGCAGCAGCACCGCGGCGCCCCGCCGCCCTCTGCCCCCCACATCCGTGAGTGTGGCGCGGCGCGGGCGCCGTGGGGCAGGAACGGCCAGATTGCCCGGACCCGTGACACGCCCGTGACCTTCCAACTGACAGGCGTGCTTTCCGCCTATCTTTGCGCCCGTGGAACGCATCGTCTCCGAGCTCGCGCCCGACCCCGCCACCTTCACCCGGCACTTCAACCTCGTGCAGGCCTACGTCCGCAGCGAGGCCGGGTCGCACACCGCGCTCATGGCGGCCGCGAACGAGGACCCGGAGGCCATGACCACGTCCATCGTGGCGCTCGGCGCGGTGCTGCTCGACGTCGCGTCCGGTGCCTTCAACCTCACCCCCGAGCAGATGCTCGACAAGGTCGCGGACGGCGTGGGGTCCCTCACCGCCGAGTCGCCGGTCGGTCCGGCGCTCTAGCCTCGGGTCGTGACCGCCCGCCTCTCCGACGTCACGGCCGCGCTCGACGCGCTGTACCCGCCCGCCCTGGCCGAGCCCTGGGACGCCGTCGGGCTGGTCTGCGGTGACCCGGCCGCCCCGGTGTCCCGGGTGCTGTTCGCCGTCGACCCGGTCCAGGCCGTGGTGCAGGAGGCGCTGGCCGGCTCCTACGACCTGCTGGTCACGCACCACCCGCTGTACCTGCGGGGCACCACGTCGGTCGCCGCCGACGACCCCAAGGGGCGGGTCGTGCACGCGCTGGTCCGCGGCGGCGCCGGGCTGTTCGTGGCGCACACCAACGCCGACCGGGCCCGGCCGGGCGTGAGCGACGCGCTGGCCGCGCTGTTCGACCTGCAGGACACCGAGCCGCTGGAGCCGGTGCCCGAGCAGCTCGACAAGCTCGTCGTGTTCGTGCCGCTCGACGCGGTCGAGCGGGTCCGGGACGCCGTCCTCGCCGCCGGTGCCGGCCGGCTCGGCTCCTACGACTCCTGCACCTGGTCCACGACCGGCACCGGCACCTTCCGGCCGCTGCCCGGGGCGTCCCCCGCGATCGGCGAGGTGGGCGCGTTCGAGCAGGTCGAGGAGGCCCGCCTGGAGACGGTGCTGCCGCGACGGCTGCGCCGTACCGTCGTCGCCGCCGTGCTGCAGGCGCACCCCTACCAGACCCCGGCGTACGACGTGCTGCCGCTGGCGGACCTGCCGTCCGGGCTGGGGCTGGGCCGGGTCGGCCAGCTGCCCGCGCCGCTCGCGCTGGGCGACCTGGTGGCGACGGCGGCGGACGTGCTGCCGCCGACGGCGTGGGGCGTCCGGGGCGCGGGTGACCCGTCGCGGCTGGTGCGGCGGCTGGCGGTCTGCGGCGGGGCCGGGGACTCCGCGCTGGGCCTGGCGAAGGCCTCCGGGGCGGACGCGTTCCTCACCGCCGACCTGCGGCACCACTCCGCGTCGGAGGCGCCGGAGGGCCTGGCCCTGGTCGATGCCGCCCACTGGGCGACCGAGTGGCCGTGGCTCAGCTCGGCGGCCGCTGCGCTGACTAGGGTCGTGGGTGTCGAGACCTCGGTGTCGACGACCTGCACCGACCCGTGGACCACAGCTTCGAGGAGCCCCCAGCCGTGAAGGCCGACCCGTTCGTCCAGCTCCGACTGCTCGACCTGCAGGCGCTCGACAGCGCCCTGGACCGCCTGGCCCACAAGCGCAAGACCCTCCCGGCCCTCGCCGAGATCGACCGCCGCGACGGCCTGGTCGCCGCCCGGCACGGCGACGTCGTGCTCGCTGAGGCGACCGTCAGCGACCTGCAGCGCGAGCTCGACAAGGCCGAGGCTGACATCGAGCAGGTGCGGGTCCGGCGGGCCCGGGACGAGGACCGGCTGGGCTCGGGTGCCATCACGGTCCCCAAGCAGCTCGAGGAGCTGCAGCACGAGGTCGCCACCCTGAGCAAGCGGCAGTCCGACCTGGAGGATGCCGAGCTCGAGGTGATGGAGCGGATGGAGGAGGCCCAGAAGAGCCTCGACGGGCTGCTGGGCGAGCGCACCGACAACGAGACGGCCCGGGCCGCCGCCGTCGTGGAGCGGGACGCCGGCTGGGCCGAGATCGACGCCGAGACCACGCGGACCCAGGCCGAGCGGGCCGCGGTCGCGACCGAGATCCCGGCCGACCTGCTGGCGCTGTACGAGAAGATCCGCGCTGCCGAGGGCGGCCTCGGGGCCGGCCCGATCGAGCGCGGCCGCTGCGGCGCCTGCCGCCTGGACCTCATGCAGAACGAGAAGGCCGAGTACCGCGCCGCGCCCGTGGACGAGGTGCTGCGCCACGAGTGCCGGCGGATCCTGGTCCGCACCCCCGAGTCGGGGCTGTGACCCGGGTCCTGGTCGAGGCGGACGGCGGCTCGCGGGGCAACCCGGGGCCCGCGGGCTACGGCGCCGTCGTGATGGACGCCGCCACCGGTGAGGTGCTGGCCGAGCGAGCCGCCGGGATCGGCCGCGCCACCAACAACGTCGCGGAGTACAAGGGCCTGATCGCCGGGCTGACCGCGGCGCTGGAGCTGGCCCCGGACGAGGTCGAGGTCCGGATGGACTCCAAGCTCGTGGTCGAGCAGATGTCCGGCCGCTGGCAGGTCAAGCACCCGGACATGAAGCCGCTGGCCCGGGAGGCCGCCGAGCTGGTGTCGCGGCTGCCCCGGGTCCGGTTCTCCTGGATCCCGCGCGAGCAGAACAAGCACGCCGACCGCCTGGCCAACGAGGCCATGGACGCCGCGGCGAAGGGCCAGGTGTGGCGCTCCGGAGGCGACACCGGACCGGCCGACGCGGCCGACACCTGGCTGGCCGACAACGAGCCGAAGACGCCGAACCGGTTGAGCGGCTGGCAGGAGTCGCCGGCCCCGCCGACGACCACCCTGCTGCTGCGCCACGGGCAGACCCCGCTGTCGGTCGAGAAGCGCTTCTCCGGCACCGGCGACCCGACGCTCACCGAGCTCGGCCAGGCGCAGGCGGCCGCGGCGGCGCAGCGCCTCGCCCGGTCGGCAGCCACCGTCGTCATCAGCTCCCCGCTGGCCCGGGCCCGGCAGACCGCCCAGGCCGTCGCCGACGTGCTCGGCCTCGAGGTCGAGGTCGAGGAGGGCTTCCGGGAGACCGACTTCGGCGACTGGGAGGGCTACACCTTCGCCGAGGTCCGGCAGAAGTGGCCGCGCGAGCTGGACGCCTGGCTGGCCTCGACCGCGGTGGCGCCGCCGTTCGGCGAGAGCTTCGACGCCACCACCACCCGGGTCCGGCAGGCGCGCGACCGGGTGCTCTCCCGGCACGGCGGCAAGACCGTGGTGGTCGTCAGCCACGTGTCGCCCATCAAGACGCTGGTGCGGATCGCCCTGGAGGCGCCGGCGACGGCGCTCTACCGGATGCACCTGGACCTGGCCTGCCTGTCGGAGGTCCAGTGGTTCGCCGACGGGCCCGCGGTGGTGCGGTCGCTCAACGACACCCACCACCTCGCCGACCTCACAGCAGGGCAGTAGCGCCCTCACAGGAGCGGGACGGTGCTCGCGAGCAGCAGCGGGACCAGCACCAGGCCGGCCACCCCGAAGCGGACCCAGCCGACCTGCACGCCGCGGGCGCGGCAGCGCTCGGCCCACAGCAGCGTGGCCAGCGAGCCCCACGGCAGCACCAGCGGCCCGAGGTTCACCCCGAGCAGCAGCGCCAGCAGCTGATCGTGCGGGACCACGCGCTCCAGGGCCAGGTACGCCGGGAGGTTGTTGACCGCATTGGCCCCGCCCGCGGCGACGAACGCCGTCTGCAGCGGAGCGCCGATCCCCTGCCGCAGCAAGGCGTCGAGGCCGTGCGGTCCGATGGCCTCGACGACCAGGAACAGCCCCTCGACCAGGAGGACCAGCCGCCAGGGGAGCAGTGACCAGGCGAGGGCGGTCCGTCGGCGCCACGACGTGAACGCCACGGCGACCGCGGCCGACAGCGACGCCGCCCACGCCACCGGAGCCCCGAGCAGCAGGGTGGGCACGAGCAGCGTGCAGGCCGCCGCGGCCCCGGCGAACAGGACCGGGTCGGCGGGCCGGTGCACCGGCGGCACGGCGTACCGGCCGCGCAGCGACCTGCGCTGCCAGAGGGCGAGGACGGCGGTCGTCACGACGACGGCAACGACGGCGGGCAGGGCCATCCGGGCGACGAAGCCGGCCGGGGTGAGCTGCAGCCGGTTGACGGCCAGCAGGTTGGTGAGGTTGGAGACCGGCAGCAACAGGCTGGCGGTGTTGGCGAGCCAGACGGCGGCGAGGGCGAACGGCAGCGGGTCGAGGTGGAGCCGCTGCGCGGTCGCGAGCACCACGGGGGTGAGCAGCACGGCCGTGGTGTCGAGGCTCAGGACGACGGTGGTGACCACCCCGAGGAGGACGACCAGCCCGAACAACGCGGGCGTCCGTCCGCGGGCGAGGCGGGCCGCCCGGTCGGCGGCGACGTCGAACACCTCGGCCTCGTCGGCCAGTTCGGCGAGGACCGTGACGGCGACGAGGAACACCAGGACCGGCGCGACCCGGGCCGTGACGTCGCCCGCGGCAGCGGGGGAGAGCAGCCCAGTCAGCACGCTCAGGCAGCCGAGCAGGGCGGCGACGAGCCACACGCCTCGATCATGTCCTGTTGCGTCCGGCGGCACACGTCTAGGCTGTACGCGGGACGAGTCGGTCGGACGGTCGCGGCACCCTCCAGGTGTCGAGGAAAGTCCGGGCTCCACAGGGCAGGGTGGTCGCTAACAGCGACCCGGGGTGACCCGCGGGAAAGTGCCACAGAGAACAGACCGCCTCCCTTCGGGGAGGTAAGGGTGAAACGGTGCGGCAAGAGCGCACCAGCGCCCGGGGTGACCCGGGCGGCTAGGCAAACCCCACCCGGAGCAAGGTCAAGAGGAGCCCTTCGGGGCTCTGCGCAGGCGCTCGAGGACGGCCCGTCCGAGCCTGCGGGTAGACCGCACGAGGCCACTGGCAACAGTGGTCCTAGATGGATGACCGTCGGCTCGGCTTCGGCCGAGCGACAGAACCCGGCTTACAGACCGACTCGTCCCCGCCGCTCCCCGGGCTCACGCTCGGGGAGCGGTGTTTTCGCAGGTCAGCGAGCATTTTCATCGGTGCGATCTGAGGTTCAGACCGGTCTGGACAGGCCCAGGATAGCGAGGCCTGTGACATCGGTGTGACATCGGCGCAGGTCGGCGATCCCCCGCCAACACCGAATGCGGAGGCTGTGATTCGAGTCTGCGGACACGCCGGGGCGGTTCAGCCGGAGCCTTGGTGGGAGTTGCGGTCAGGCTGACGGTTCTCGCTTGTCTGACTGTCACCTGACCGTGGGGGTGCATGGGTGCGCGCGGGCGGCTTCGGCGCTCTAGGTTTTGCCGGACTACCTAGCGTCACGAGTGAGTACTCAGGGTTACGGACGGACGCGCACGTGGGGGATCATGCGAACCCGAGGCCGGCAGGGCCGACAAGGTCACGATAAAGAGGCGCAGAAAATGAGAGAGACTGACGCGGATCGGGGCTGGCGTCGAGCAAAGAATGCTTCGCGACTCTACGCCGTATTGGCACTCACTTTCAGCACCCTAGCGTTTCTTCCAAGTTCTTATTCTTGGTTCTTCAATTCAATCGCTGTAGGTTTTCTTTTAAGTACGGCGTTGACTATGTGGCTCGCAGGAAAGCTGTACCGCGGGAAATAAACAGGTGTCCGTTACGGACACCGCCTGCGGCCGGTATGACCTGCTCGCCGTTGTCGATGAGGTCTTGGGTGCGGGCGTCGATCGCGCTGGTGTAGGCTACGAAGCCAGCCAGGCAGCCGAGACCAACGACGAGCCATACGACGCCCCACAGCATCGTCCGCCGCCATGCCGTACGAGTCGCAGCCGAAGTCCAGCTGGGGCTGGACCTGATCAGGGTTCGTCACGCGTACATGGTGCCCGAGCAGCCTCCGAGGTGACTCAGCTCCGCTGAGCATCCACGACCCGTGGCCGCCGATGCTGCGCTAGGGGGCGCTATCGCGGGTATGGATCGGGCAGACTGGTCTTGTGTCGCTCCAACCGAGGAAATCCTTCGCCGACGAGGTGAAGGAGCTGCGCCAGAGGCCCAAGGCCGTCCCGGTTGAGTTACCTCTACGGCTGGACCTGAGTGCCGACCGCTTCCCGGGGCCGGGCGGGGTCATCTGGGACCGCGTCGGCGATCTTCTGGACCCAACTGCCGCTCGGCGTCTCGTACGCGAGGGAGCACTCGTTGCCTGGGATCCCTGCGGCTGCGGCGGCGCTTGTGGACTCACTTGGCTTGACGACGAGGCAAGAAGGCGGCTGTCCGACAACACGCCAGAGGTGCGCCCTAGCAAGCGATACGAGGGGGCTCTGGTCCGCTGGCAGGATGCCAATGGACGCGACCTCCTGGTCGTCCGTGGGCCGATCCAGTGGGGTGACGAGTTCCGCTGAGTCCGTGGCAGGGGTACGGGGCGCCACTTCGGGTCGTTGTCACGTGCAACCGGCATGGGCCGCGCTGCGTCGTATGGCTATGCGGTGCCGCCTCGCGTCTCTAGTGCCGCTGCCCTGCCTAGTTCTCGCTGCAGGTGCGGAACCCCGACTGTCGCGCAGACTCGGACGGTGGCCTGCAAGTCCGGCGGGTTCGACGCGAGTCTCGCCAAGGCACTGGCGGGCAGCCGACCCCGTTAGCCGCAGCTCAGTGGCAGGCCCAGCGCGGGGTGACGGCTCGGTTCCCTCTACCGGCTGACGGTTGGGAGGTTGCTCGGCAGGGCGACTCGGACACCGGGGTGCGCTCGGGCAACGTCACACTTCACACGATCACTGGCAGGGCCGGCACCTGGATTATCGACAGCGGCAGGTGCCAGACGTAGGCCGCGCTAGCATCGGCCGCCGAGACTGCGCGGGCGCGGCTTCGAACTGTGACGAGAGGGGCATCGGAGAGCATGAGGACGCGAAGCGCCCTAACCCTCGCCTGTGCTCTCGCAGCACTCGCAGGTTGCAGCAACAAGCCCTCGTTCGCGCTACCGAAGCACGATGCGGCGGTGCGTCACGAGGAGGCCCGAGTCGCTCACATGCTGGTCTCGGAACCTGGCCATGGGCTTCTGGGCAGCGCTCGGGGAGCCAGCTGCAAGGTCAGGTTGCTGCGCAGAGTCGGCACGACGGACTACGTGTGGGCTACCTGTACGAGGCCGGGCGAAGGCGTCGACGTGCCCGTCCGCCTCACCGGCAGCCAGATCACCGTCCCGGCGGACGGAGAAGACCCCGGTGCTACCAATGCGTTAGAGCACGTCTTCCCCAAAGACATCGCCAAGGCAATCCGCGCAGACGAGACCCGCTACAAGCCGACATAGGCGGCGCTACATCAGCTTGAGTCGTACGTTTCGACCGTGGCTCGCGAAGACCGGCTTATCCAGATCGTGGTGCACGCCTCGGACGAGGAGCTCGCCGCGATCACAGATCGCATCGGTGAGGTCATCTGTGTGCCGCCGCACCACGAAGGTCGCTGCGACACCCCCTGGTTCCTGACCGCCTGCGATGTGGCCGACATCGACGACGAGGTCGAGCGGCATGGCTGGACGGCGTTGCTCGACGACGAGCGCTGAGGCGGCGCTAGCGTCGGCCGCCGGCCTGGGGACGGCACCGCCGATACGCTGCCGGCTTGTGACGAGGCCTGGATTGCCAGAACAGACGGAGCGCCTAGTCACCCGTGATCGCCCGATGATGACGATGCGACTTACGTATCGCCCGGCGTCCGGTTTGGGATCACCTCGACAGCCAGCGACAGCGACGATCGAATGGGCGGGCAGGGTTGGACACCCTGCGTCGTACGGGCTCCTTGGCGGCGCGCAGGCGCTGGCTCCTCGCATCGGCCACTTCCGCCTTGGCAACCCGTTGTACAAGCGATCTCTCGCGCGCGGCACTGACGAGGTTCGCTGGGGGCTGACCCAGGAGTACGAGGAAGTCGTGGCGGCGACCCTGGCAACGCAGCCGGTCTCCGTTTCGGTCTCGAGCGCGGCCGTGGGCCAGCTCGGATCATCCGCCCAGGTCTTTAAGGCCCTGACGATCATGCTCTGCCGGGTACTGGGCGCAGATGTCCCGCGGGCGGACGCCGACGTGTGGCGGCTCTGGGATCGCTGCTGGAACGAGACGTAGTCGGGCCTCGACGACCGCTGAGCCAGCCCTGCGGTAACGCCCCCTCGATCACCGGCCGGGCGTCTCGATCCGGCGCACCCGTTCTAGCCCGAGACGTATGCCGGCTCCGCGCCTGGCCTGTCCAATCAAGATCACTGCCTGGCCGTCGTCAGTCAGTTCGCCGGTGACGTGAACATGCCAGCGGCCCGGCAGCTCCTCCGTCGGCGACCACCCCGTTGTGCCGCTGCCTGCAAAGACGCAGGCAACACCCCGCGCAGTTACATCTGCCTGTGCCTCATCCAGGACCGCGTCCAGAGCTGCGACCACAGCAGGGGGAACCTCGGTCATCTCACCGACGGTAACACCCGTACCGTGGCCGTGTGCGGATCCCGAACTGGCGCGAACCGATCGGCCTACGGGATCGTCCAGACATCTTCAACTGGGGCTGGGGTCCAGCGTTCGGCGCCATCGTCGGCTTCTTCGTTGCGATCTTCGTGAGTCACCGAGCCTTCGGCATCGACCTTGACGAATGGCGCTTCCCGCTCGTCTGGCTTGTCTACTGGGTCCCGATCATCGCCGTCGGTTGGCGTCATTTCGACAGGCCGGAAGACCCGAAGTAGCGCCCCCTACATTCGACCGCCGGCCCGTTCCAATAGAAGGGGCGCTACTGCGGGTGGGGTACGGCTCCCGTGTAAGACGCGAAGGTCGTTGTCTCTTCACGCAGCGTGCGCGGGAACCAGGGTCGACTGATCTCCCCGATGCTGCGCCACCGCCCGCCCGCAGTCCTTTGCCAGCGCAGGAGTGTGTTGACCAAGGACCGGAGCCTGACCCGCTAGTCCGGACACCTCTTCTGAGGCGCAGATCGTCTCGGAGAGGAGTCCCTCAGTGCCTGCCCCACACCCGCCGGAGTTCCGGCGTCGCGCGGTTGAGCGGCATCGGCCCGCTCCGGCGGTGCACGACGACCTCGTCCAGCGCCGGTTCGTCGCGGACGACCTGGCGCCGGCAACCCCGCACCGGGACCGTGGTTCGCAGCGACCGCGGCAGCGTCTACATCTCCTGGGTCTTCGGCCACCGACTTCGTGAAGCCGGCTTGCTCGGGAGCATGGGCCGGGTCGCCAGGTCTGTCGACAACAGCATGATCGTGAGCTTCTGGTCGACCCTGCAACGCGAACTGCTCGACACCCGCCCTGGCAGACCAAGGACGAGCTCGCGAGCGCGATCTTCGAGTGGATCGAGGCTTGGTATAACCCCCGCCGCCGGCACACCAGCCTCGGCATGCTCAGCCCCGTCGAGTTCGCAGCCCTTCACACCTCCGCGATCGCTGCGGCATGATCATCACGCCCAACATGTCCGGAGAACCGGGTCCTGCTCCGTGCCGAGCTATTCACGCTCAGACCGGCCGGTTCCGGCCTTGACCCCGAGCGCGGAAACCTTCTGCACGTCGCGGGTCCGTTATTTGGTCTTGCATGTGCCCAGTCTTGCTGGCTTTCGTCTGGATGCTGCACAGAGCGCAACTCGGGGGCGTTGCTGCACTTCGACGGCCTAGCGCAGCCCCCTCCAGCGGGCACGTGTCCGACTCGTACGCTGCTGTCATGATGCGGAGGTGGTGGGTCCATGCCCTAGCCACTGTGGGCATAGCGCTCGGTCTGCCCCTCGCAGGGGTCTGGCTCCTTCCCACGCCGAATCAGTTGGGTGGCGGTCCGTGGCTGTGGATCGCGGCTTTCTCGCTCGTCTGTCTGATCGCCATCGCGGCCCTGAAGTGGCTGCATGTGGTTGTGCCCCCTCCGCCCCCTCCGGGGTGGCTCAGGTGGTTGGACGACAACGACTGACGAGTCGGGAGTGTCCAAAGCGGCGCTAGCGTCGTCCCAGCGCGGCCGGGTGAAGAGGCGGCTACTTCTTCAATGACAGGAGCCGATGGCCCGGCCAGGCTGTCGGTCAGGTGCTCGGCGCGCTGGCTCTGTATGCGGCTGCCCACT
>JAOPVD010000252.1 GCA_025966295.1 Frankiales bacterium
CACCATAGTGGTGCCCAAGCAACTGCTCGCCGACCTGCGGGCTCACAAGGAGGAGCAGGACGCTGAGCGCGCCCAGTCCGACGACTATTGGAACGAGCACGGCCTGGTCTTTCCGAACGAGCTCGGCGGCCCCATGGACGACCGCAACGACTACCGGTCCTGGGTGAGGCTGCTCCGCACAGCCAAGGTCCGGCGCATCCGCCTCCACGACGGCCGGCACACCGCGGCCACCCTGCTGCTGGCCGAAGGGATCCACCCGAGGGTGGTGATGGAACTGCTCGGACACTCCACCATGCGGACCACGACCGACACCTACAGCCACGTTCTGCCGGCCTTGGCGCAGCAGGCCGCGGACACCCTCGACGCGGCGCTCTGGGGCACCGGAGAGGGAGCTCCGAAGGCCAAGAAGCAGGGCAAGAAGAAGAAGGCGAAGAAAACTGCCACCAAAACTGCCACCAAGAACGACGAGAGCCCCTAGACGAATGTCTAAAGGCCCAGGTCGTACGGGTGGAGCTGAGGGGACTCGAACCCCTGACCCCCACACTGCCAGTGTGGTGCGCTACCAGCTGCGCCACAGCCCCGTGGTGCTTGAAGCAGACTACAAGACTTCGCGACCGGGCGTCCTACGACGCCCCGGTCGGCGGCCCGGTGAGCGGTCCGAGGCCCGCGTTGTGGCGTTCGAGCCGCCAGCCGCGCTCCCCCTCCACGAGGGTGGACCAGCAGGTGTTGCCGAGCGGCGCGAGCCGCCACCAGTCCGCGGGGGCCAGCTCGGTGAGCGTGCCGAAAAGCGCCCGCGCCGTACCGCCGTGGGTGACCAGCAGCAGGGTGCCGCTGGCCGGCAGGTGCTCGCGGGCCACCGCGGCCGACCGGGCGCCAACGGCCGCCGGTTCCTCCCCGTCCACCGGGATGCCCTCCCAGCGCCGCCAGGCGGCGTACTCGGCCGGCCAGCGGGCGGCGACCTCGTCCCCGGTCAGGCCCTGCCACTGCCCGAAGTGGGTCTCCCGCAGGCGCTCGTCGAGCAGCAGCGGGAGCCCCACCTGCTCGCAGACGGCCTGGGCGGTCGCCCGCGCCCTGGCCAGGTCGGAGCTGACCACCACGGTCGGCGGGTCGGCGCCGAAGACCGTGCCGAGGGCCTCGGCCTGCACCTGGCCGAGTTCGTCGAGCGGGACGTCCAGCTGGCCCTGGATCCGGCCGTCGGCGTTGTGCGCCGTGCGCCCGTGGCGGAGCAGGACGATCCGGCGGCTCAGTGCCGCCCTGCCGCGCGCTGGAGGTCGGCGTCCACGAACGGGATGACCGGGCAGTCCTTCCAGAGCCGCTCGAGGGCGTAGAAGACCCGCTCCTCCTGGTGCTGGACGTGCACCACGATGTCGCCGAAGTCCAGGAGCACCCAGCGGCCCTCCTTCTCCCCCTCGCGGCGGATCGGCTTGGCGCCGAGGTCGCGGAGCTTGTCCTCGATGGCATCGACGATGGCGCCGACCTGGCGGTCGTTGGGGGCGGACGCGAGCAGGAACACGTCGGTGATGACGAGCTGCTCGGACACGTCGAGGAGCAGGATGTCGCTGGCGAGCTTGTCGGCGGCGGCCTGTGCGGCCGCCAGACCCAGCTCGGCCGCGCGCTCAGAGGCAGGCAACGTAGGGCTTCTTCCCAGAGGGGTCAGGAACCCCCAGGCTACTTGGCCTTGAAGTCCTTGCAGACCACGACGACCACGTCGGCGATCGTGCCGAAGCTGGTACTGCTCTTGACGCTCGAGTCGGGCACCCCGAGGGCCTTGGCGACCCGCGCCCCCAGGTCCGCCCCGGAGGTGGTCGGGTCGCGGACCAGGACCTCGGTCTTGACGCAGCCGAAGGTGGGCGCGTTGCGGGAGCCGGCGAACACGAAGCCGGCCGGGATGAGCTTGGCCCGTACCTTCTCGCCGAGCCCCGGGGTGCCGACGCCGTTGAGCACCAGCACCCGGTTGCCCTCGGCGCGCGCCCCCGGCGGGACCGACGCCGCGAGCAGGTCGTCGACCAGCTTGCGGGTCGCCGCCGGGTCGATCCGGAAGCGCACCTCGTCCGAGCCGCTGTCGACGGTGATGACCGGCAGCGAGCGGTACTGCAGCTCCTGCGCGCTGTCGTCCTGCTTCAGCCCGCTGAGGACCCCCGCGAGGGTGCCGGCGCCCAGGTTGGTCCGCGAGCCGCTGCCGAGCGCACCGACGAGCGCGTTCACGTCCTTCGGCAAGGCGCTGATGATCGCGTCCAGCACCGACTGCAGCCGGGTCAGCCGGGTCTCCTCCTGCTCACCAGGCCCGAGGTACGTCGCGTAGGTCAGCGCCGGCGACCCGCCCAGCCGCTGCTGCCCGGGCTGGAGCACCACGGTGCGGCCGCTCAGGACCACCGCGTCGACGTTGACCTCGAGGCCGCCCAGCTGGTCGACCAGGCGGCCGAAGGCGGGGCCGTCGAGCACCCAGCTGCCGTCGATGGTCACGCCCATCAGGTCGGACAGCGCGTTGCGCGCCCCCGTCGCCTTGCCGGTCTGCAGCGCCCTGCCGAACGGCAGGCTGCCGATGCCCGGCACGTTGGCCAGCACCTGCGGCGGCACCAGCACGACGGCCCCGCTCCTGCTGGCCGGGTCGTGCGCGAGCAGCGCCGACGCCCGGGCCGTGCCGTCCGGCGCCGCGACCTGCAGGAGCACGGTCTGCTGGGTCCGCGGCGGCGTCCCGCCGCGCTTGCTCGAGCTGCCGCCGGTCTTGACGAGCACCACCGTCACGAGCACGAGCAGCACCACCAGCGCGGCGATGCCGGCCGCGACCAGCCGACGGCGCTGCTGGCGCCGCCGGGCACGGAGCTGCGCGCGCCGGCCCAGACGGCTACCGACCGGGTCCAAGGTCACTGTGCGCTCCGGTAGAGGTGCCGCTTGTCGATGTACTGCACCACCCCGTCCGGGACGAGGTAGTAGACCGGGAGGCCGGCGGCGACGCGGTCCCGGATGTCGCTGGAGGAGATGGCGAGGGCCGGCACCTCCAGCAGGGTCACCGCGCCCTCGGGGAAGCGGCTCACGTCGACCGGCTCGTAGCCCGGCCGGCTGACGCCCACGAAGTGCGCCAGCGCGAACAGCTCGTCCGCCGCGCGCCAGCCCAGGATCTGCGCCAGCGCGTCCGCACCCGTGATGAAGAACAGCTCAGCGTCGCCGTAGGTTCCCTTGAGGTCGCGCAGCGTGTCGATCGTGTACGTCGGTCCTGGCCGGTCGATGTCGCTCCGGCTGACCGAGAACCGCGGGTTGCTGGCCGTCGCGACCACGGTCATCAGGTACCGGTCCTCGGCCGGGCTGACCTGCCGGTGCGTCTTCTGCCACGGCTGGCCGGTCGGCACGAACACGACCTCGTCGAGCTCGTAGCGGGCGGCCACCTCGTTGGCGGCGGACAGGTGCCCGTTGTGGACGGGATCGAACGTCCCGCCCATCACCCCGATGCGTCTGCCCACCCGCAGCAGGCTAGTGGGGCCGCGCCTCAGAGCAGGCGACGGCGCGCGAGGCGCCACCCGAGCCGCGCCGCCACCAGCGCGGCCGCCGCGACCATGAGCACGAGCAGCGCGCGGCCGCTGCCGGCCACCAGGCCCTCGACGCCACCGGTGAAGCCGTGCTTGGCGTCGTCCCAGGCCTTGGACAGCCCGCTCGGCGCGCTGGCGGGCGTCACCAGATCCGCCTTCTCGCTCACGCCCACCGTCAGCGTGGCCAGCGCGCTCTGATCGGCGAGCACCCGGCGCTGGCCCTCGAGCCGGTCGAGCCGGCCCTGCACGTCGTCGACGCGCTGCTGGACGGTCAGCGTCTCCCCGATCGTCCGGGCGCCGGCCAGGATCGTGAGGAAGCGGCTGCGCGCCGCCTTCAAGGACTGGATCTGGGCGGCGGTGTCGGCGTACGCCGCGGTCACGTCCTTGCCGGTGGACTGCGCGCCGGCGACCTTCCCGCCGACATCCTTCGCGACGCCCCGCACCGCCGCCACGACGCTCTCGTACGACGCCACCGGCACCCGCATCGTCAGCGTGGACGTCGGCCGGTCGCCGAACTCGACGCTCTTCTGGTTCGAGACGTAGCCGGCCGCGCCCGTCGCGACGGCAATGACCCGGTCCACGGTCGCGCTGACCCGGCCATCCCCCACGACCAGGTCCAGGCTGCCGGTCTTGACGATCCGGGCCGCACCGGCCTCCAAGTCGCCGGTGCCGCCGGTGCCGCCGGTGCCGCCGGTGCCGCCGGTGCCGCCGGTGCTGGCGGTGCTGCCGGCACCGCGGAGATCTTTTTGAACCGATCCGCCGCTGGGTTGCCCGGCGGGCGCCCCGGCGGTCAGCTCGGTGCGAGGGGTGCCCGACGAGCCGATCCCGTGGACGAGCACCGCACCGACCGCCACCACCGCCGCGGCCGCCACCAGCTGCACCCCCCGTCGGCGGTGCCACGGCCGCGGCGCCGGGACATCGGCGAGCTCCTCGAGCACGCGGTCCGGCCCCTGTCCGGGCGGGTCGTAGGACCCGGCCGCCCGGCCCAGCAGCAGGGTCAGGTCGTCGTCGCTCAGCATCGCGGTCACTGCACTGCCTCCTGGGAGGTCGCCCAGGCTGCGAGCCGGGGGTCGAGGGCGAGCCGTTGCCGGGCGTCGAACAGGCGGCTCTTGACGGTGCCGGGACGACGGTCGATGGCGACCGCGATCTCCTTCTCGGACAGGCCCACGTAGAAGCGCAGGACCAACGGGACCCGGAGCCTGTCCGGCAGGTCCGCGAGCGCCGCGAGGACGTCGTCGGCCAGCTGCGCGTGCTCCGCGGCGTCGTGCGGGGTGGGGCTGAGGTCCGGCAGCGTCTCGAGGCCGAGGTCCCCGTCGTCCTTACCGGTCCGGGACCGCTCGCTGCGGAGCCGCGAGATGCAGGCGTTCACGACCACCCGGTAGAGCCAGGCCTTGCGCGCCTCGCCCTGCGGCACCGCGTCCCGAAACCGCCAGACCCGCAGGAACGCCTCCTGCACCGCGTCCTGCGCGTCCACCGGGTCGCGCAGCACCAGGCATGCGGTGCGGTACGCGGTCGCGTAGTCGCGGCGGAGCCACTCCTCGAGTACGTCCACCTGCCACCCCCTCTGGCCTGTACGACGCGAGCAGCGGCGGATCGGTTCGATCAGAGCTCCGCGGTGCCGGCGCTCCCCACCTCCCGGAACCCCAGCCGGGAGTACACCCGGGCCACCGCATCGTCCTGCGCCGACAGCCACAGCAGCCGCGCGCCGCGCCGCAGCGCCTCACGGCCCAGCACGGCGGTCACCGCCGCCCCCAGCCCCTGCCGCCGGAAGGACGGCAGCGTCGCCACCCCGGTGATCTCGGCGACGTCCCCGACCACGGTGCAGCCGCCGCGGGCCACCGGCTGGCCGTCGACGAAGGCCGCGGCCACCACCGGCCGGCCGGCTGCGACCCGGGCGGCGCGGGTGGCCAACCGGGCCTGGTCGGTCTCGACGGCCGCGTCCAGGGCCTCCGTGCCGGGCCCGCCCACCGCCGTACCGGTGGTGGCGAAGCCGACCGTGGCGACCGCCTCGACGCGGGCCAGGTCGTCCCGCGGGCCGATCACCCGGACGTCCACCTCGGGCTCGAAGGGCGCCAGCTCCTCGGGGCTGGCCACCAGCACCGGGTGCGCCGAGACCCGCAGCCCGGCCTCCGCCGCCACGGCCGCCACCCCGGCCGGTCGGCCGTCGATCCACTCGACGCTGCGCGGCAGGCCCAGCAGGTGCTGGCGCCGCAGCACCGTGCGCAGGTCGTCCGCGGTGACCGGCCCGGTGCCGGAGGGCCGGGCGTACCAGGGGTGGAAGGACTCCGCGGTCGGCACGAACAGCCGCAGCGAGCCGATCTCCTCGACGGTGGCGGCCGAGCGCGGCACGTCGTCGCAGTAACGGTCGACGCGCGCCAGCTCGTCCACGACGGCTACTGCGGGAGGATCCGCTGGACGAAGTCCTCGAGCTGCACCGCGTTGCGCACCTCGACCATCTCGATGAGGTCGGCGTAGGCGGCGGTGGCGCTGTCGCCGCTCCCCCAGTAGGCCTGCGGCTCCGGGTTGAGCCAGTAGGCGTGCCGGGAGCGCTGCACCAGCCGCTTGAGGGTCTGGGCGCCGGTGGCGCGGTCGTTGTTGCGGGCGTCGCCGAGGATAAGCAGCGAGGTCCGCGGCCCGACCGCGTCCGGGTAGTCCTCGGCGAACGTCTCGATCGAGTGGCCGTAGTCGCTGTGGCCGTCGAACCAGACCAGCTTCGCCTCGGCGTTCATCCGGGCCAGCGCGTCCGCGACGTCGCCGCCGGGGGTGAAGAACTCGGTCACCTCGTCGCAGGTGTCGATGAAGGCGAACGCCCGGACCTTGGTGAACTGCTCGCGCAGGGCGTAGGACAGCATCAGCGTGAAGTGCGCGAAACCCGCCACCGACCCGGAGACGTCGCACAGCACGACCAGCTCGGGCTTGTGGGGCTTGTGCGGCTTGTGGTGCGTCACCAGCGGCACGCCACCGGTCGCCAGCGACGCCCGGACGGTACGGCGGAAGTCGAGCTTGCCGGTCTTGCCGAGCCGGCGGCGGGCGGTGAGGCGGGTCGCCAACCGGCGGGCCAGCGGGAACACCTGCCGGCGCAGCTCGGCCATGTCGTTGCGGGAGGCCCGCAGGAAGTCGACCTGCTCGGCCAGCGGCTGGACCGCGGTCTTGGAGATCTGCTCGGCGCCGCGGTCCTCGGCCAGCCGGCGCCGCACCTCGGCCTCGACCATCTCCTGGAAGGCCTTGATGCGCTCCTGGATGGTCTGGCGGGCCACCTTCTCGGCCAGCCCGCCGCGGTCCTGGCCCTGCAGCATGGCCTCCAGCAGCGAGGCCATCAGGGTCTCGGGCGACAGCTGGCGCAGCACCCGGTAGGAGAACCAGGACTGCCGGCCCGGCGCGGTGTCGGCCCGCCCCAGGCCCTGCACGACCTGGCGCGCGAAGCGCCGCATCAGATCCTCGTCGCCGTCGAGCAGCAGCGCGCGCAGCAGGTCGCGGTAGGCCTCCGGGTCGGCCGGGCCGCCCTCCGACGGCTCGCCGTCGGCGTCGCCCTCGACCTGCGTCGGGTCCCCGGTCACGGCGGGGAACCACAGGTCGAACAGGGTGTCGAAGGTGGTGCGGTGCGCCGGCCGCTTCAGCACGCAGGCCGCGAACGCCGCCCGCAGCGCCTCGCGGTCGAGCAGGTCGATGGCGCCCATCGCCCGCGTCGAGTCGAGCACCTCCGCCAGCGACACGGTCAGGCCGGCCTGGCGCAGGGCGTCGAGGAAGGCGATCTCCCTGTCGAGCAGCCCGGACGCCATCGCGCTAGTTCAGCTTCAGCTCGTTGGCGGCGCGGGCGTGGTCGCTCGCGTGCTTGAGGACCACCCCGAGGGTGCCCTTCACGGCCTCCTCGTCGAGGGTGTCGATGCCCAGCGCGACCAGGGTCCGGGCCCAGTCGATGGTCTCCGCGATCGATGGGCTCTTCTTGAGCTCCAGCGCCCGCAGCGCGCGGACCGTGCGCACGAGCGAGTCGGCGAGCTGCTCGGCCACCTCGGGCACCCGGGACAGCACGATCGCCTTCTCGCGGTCGGCGGCCGGGTAGTCCAGGTGCAGGTACAAGCACCGGCGCTTGAGCGCCTCGGACAGCTCCCGGGTGGCGTTCGAGGTCAGGAACACCAGCGGCCGCCGGGTGGCCTCGATGGTGCCCAGCTCCGGGATGGTCACCTGGAAGTCGGACAGCACCTCGAGCAGCAAGCCCTCGACCTCGACGTCGGCCTTGTCGGTCTCATCGATGAGCAGCACGGTCGGGTTGGGGTTGCGGATCGCGGTCAGCAGCGGACGGCTCATGAGGAACTCCTCGGCGAACACGTCGTCGTGGATCTCGTCCCAGCTGTCGTCGTCCTTGCTGGCCTGGATGCGCAGCAGCTGCTTCTTGTAGTTCCACTCGTACAGCGCCCGGGACTCGTCGAGGCCCTCGTAGCACTGCAGCCGGATCAGCTCGCTGTTGGTCGCGGCCGCGACGGACTTGGCGAGCTCGGTCTTGCCGACGCCGGCGGGGCCCTCGATGAGGAGCGGCTTGCCGAGCCGGTCGGCCAGGAACACGGTGGTGGCGATCGCGTGGTCGGTGAGGTAGCCCGCGGCACCGAGGCGCTGCTGGACGTCGTCGACGGACGCGAACTGGGGCTGCAGCACGGGCTCTCCTCGTAGTGACCGACGGGGACATCCTGTCCCATGCCGCCCGAAGGTGGGGTCCCGGCCCCCGCAGTCTGTTTCCTGTCGGCGATGAGTTCTAGCGTCGGAAGGCGTCAACCCTGCGACAGCAGCGCTCGACCACCGGAGGCAACGGCCATGACCGACAAGACCAGCTATCAGCCGGGCGAGCCCACCTGGATCGACCTCGGCACCCCTGATATGGACCGCACGCTCGACTTCTACGGCAACCTGTTCGGCTGGTCGGCCGAGCGCGGGTTGGAGGAGTTCGGCGGCTACCGCAACTTCACCAAGGACGGCAAGAAGGTCGCCGGCGTGATGCCCCTGATGTCCCCGGAGCAGCCGCCGGTCTGGACCTGCTACATCAGCACCGCGGACGCGGCCAAGACGACCGAGCTGGTGCAGGACAACGGCGGCACGGTCTACTCCCCGCCGATGGCGGTGGCCACGCTCGGCACGATGGCGGTCTTCGCCGACCCGACCGGAGCGGCCTTCGGGGTCTGGCAGCCGGGTGACCACATCGGGGCCGAGGAGGTCCACAGCGAGGGGACCTTCGCCTGGAGCGAGCTGTCGAGCCGGGACCGGGCCACCGCCCAGCTGTTCTACAGCGAGGTCTTCGGGTGGGAGCCGCGGGAGACCGGCGGCTACACCGAGTTCCAGCTCGGCGGCACGTCGGTCGCCGGCTGCATGGACATGCCGGAGATGGTGCCGGCCGAGGTTCCGTCGTTCTGGATGCCGTACTTCGGCGCCTCGGACCCGGCGGCGAAGGCCCAGCAGGCGGCCGGCCTCGGTGGCACCGTCCTCGTCCCGGACATGGAATTCCCGGGCGGGCGCTTCGCGGTCGTGCAGGACCCGTTCGGCGCCGCCTTCGGCCTGCTCGACCTGAAGCGCTGAGCCCGGCCCGCGTCCGCGTCCTGGTCGTTGACGACCACGGGCGGCTGCTGCTGCTCCAGCTCCGCGACCCGGTGAGCGGCGCGGAGCACTGGGAGCCGCCCGGCGGCGGCATCGAGCCCGGCGAGACGCCGCACCAGGCGGCCCGCCGGGAGCTGTATGAGGAGACCGGCCTGCGGCTGCCGCTGCACGAGCGCCCGGTGCTGCTGCACCGCTCGTACCGCTGGAAGGGCGAGGACCGCGAGCACCACGAGGCGTTCTTCCTGGCGGCCGGCTCGGGGGAGGTCGCGCCGGCCGTGCTCACCGAGGGCGAGCAGGCCTCGCACCTCGGTTGGGCCTGGCTGGCCCGGGACGCCCAGCCGGACGCACCGGTGGAGCCGCCCGGGCTGTGGGGCTTGCTCGACCGGCTCACCGGCAACACCCCCTAGGGTCGGTGGCATGCGAGTCGCCTTCCTGGGCCTGGGCCGGATGGGCGTGCCGATGGCCGCCCATGTGGCCCGCGCCGGTCACGACCTGACCGTCTGGAACCGCAGCCCCGGCAAGGCCGGGCCGCTGGTCGAGCTCGGCGCCACCGAGGCGCGCTCGGTGGCCTCCGCGGTTGCCGGCGCCGACGTCGTGGTGCTCATGCTGTTCGGGCCCGACGCGGTTCGCGCGGTGCTGCCGGACGTGGTCGCCGGCGCGCCAGGGGCGCTCGTGCTGGACGCCTCCACGATCGGCCCGGACGCGGCGCACGAGTTCGCCAGGGCCTGCCACGCCGGCGGCCTGCGGTACGTCGACGCCCCGGTCGCCGGCACGGTGGCGCCGGCGACGGCCGGCACCCTCGGGGTCTTCCTCGGCGGCGCCCCCGCGGACGTCGAGCAGGCCCGCGCGCTGGCCGTCCTCTGGGGCGACCCGGACCGGGTGGTGCACGTCGGCGGGGTCGGCAGCGCCAGCGCCCTGAAGCTCTGCGTCAACCAGGGCCTGGGGGTCCTGGCGGCCGGGGTCGGCGAGTCGCTCCGGCTGGGCCGCGACCTCGGCCTGGACCGGGACCTGGTGCTGCAGGTGCTCTCGCAGAGCGCCTACGGCTGGTTCCTCACCCAGAAGCGCCCCATGGTCGAGTCCGGCGACTACAGCGCGACGACGTTCTCGCTGGACCTGATGGCCAAGGACCTCGACCTGGCGGTGACCTCGGCCGACAGCGACCTCGAGGTCACCCGCGCCGCCCTCGACCACGCCAAGCGGGCGCTGGCCGCCGGCCACTCCGGCGAGGACTACGCCGCCCTCACCGGGCACGTCGCGGACGAGGGCGAAGCCGGCTCCTGCTAGCCCGGTGAGCAACGTCACGCTCACGAGATCGGCGCCACCTGCCGATGACATAACTGTATGTCTTTCACCCAGCTTCGTCGGGGCGCGTCCGCCCTGCTGCCCGCCTCCTCCGTCCGCGCCCTGCGCTACCCGGCCTTCCGCCGCTGGGCCGGCGCCGACGCCGTCAGCCAGCTCGGCACCTGGGCCCAGGCGCTCGCGCTGTCCTGGGTGGTCCTCGAGCTGACCGGCTCCACCGCCGCCCTCGGCCTGGCGCTGGCGCTGCAGTCGGCCCCGCAGCTGCTGCTCGGCGCCTGGGGCGGTGCGCTCGCCGACCGGCTGCCGCTGCGCCCGCTCGTGACCGCCACCCAGCTGGCCCAGGCGGGCTGCGCCGGCGCGCTCGCGGTGCTGGCCTGGACCGGGACCGGGACGGTCCCGCTGCTGCTCCTGCTGGCCCTGCTGCAGGGCCTGGTGCAGGTCGTCGACGGCCCGGCGCACGGGCTGTTCGCGCAGCAGCTGGTGCCCGAGCAGGACCTGCCGAACGCCGCCGCGCTCGGCTCCGTGACCAGCAGCGGCGGCCGGGTCATCGGCATGGCGCTGGGCGGGGCGGTGCTCGGCACCGTCGGCGCGAGCTGGCTGTTCGCCGCCAACGCCGTCACCTTCGCCGGCGTCGCCCGCCTGGTGCACCGGCTGCCCGCCGACCAGATCCGGGCGCTGCCCCGCGCCGAGGGCGACAGCGGGTCGGTCCGCGCCGGCCTGCGCTACGCCCTCGGGCACCGGGCGCTGCTGGTGCTGCTCGCGCTGGTCCTGGTGACCTCCTCGCTGGGCCGCAGCTTCTCGGTCACCACCGCGGCCCTGGTGCAGGGGCCGCTGGGCGGGGACGCGGCCGCGTACGCCCTGTGCTCCGCCGCCTTCGCCCTCGGTGCGCTGCTCGGCGGGCTGCTGGCCGCCCGGCTCCGCACCCTGTCGCTGCGGGTCGTGCTGGCCAGCGCCGGGCTCGCCGCGGTCGGCCAGGTGCTCGCCGCGGCCAGCCCCACCGCGACCGTCCTCAACGCCCTGATGATCCCGGTGGCCGGCGCCTGTGTGGTGCTCGACACCGCCGTCGGCTGTCACCTGGTGCTGGACACCCCGCCCGCGCTGCGCGGCCGGGTGCTGGCGCTGCGCGGACTGGTCGCCGCCGCCGCCGGGACCGCCGGTGCACCGCTCCTCGGCGCCATGTGCGAGGTGCTCGGGGCCCGGCTGACGATCGCCGGGTCGGGCCTGGTCGTGCTCGCCGGCGTCCTCGCGGCCGCCGTGGCGCTGCGGCTGATCGCCGTCCGGGCCGGGTCGTGGACCGGTTGGCTCCGCGGCCGGGCGGCCGGGCTGCTGCCGGCCCCCGCCCTGTCCTGAGCCGTCGGGGCGTCAGCCCCGGACGTGCCCGTCGCCCGTGACGACGTACGTCGTGCTTGTCAGCTCGGGCAGTCCCATCGGGCCGCGGGCGTGCAGCTTCTGGGTCGAGATGCCGATCTCGGCGCCGAAGCCGAACTCGCCGCCGTCGGTGAACCGGGTGGAGGCGTTCACCATCACCGCCGCGCTGTCGAGCGAGCGCACGAAGCGGCGCGCCTCGTCGACGTCGCGGGTCACGATCGCCTCGGTGTGGCCGCTGCCCCAGCGCCGGATGTGCGCGACCGCCTCGTCGAGGGAGTCGACCACCCCGACGGCCAGGTCCAGCGAGAGGTACTCGGCCGCCCAGTCCTCGTCGGTCGCGGGCACCGAGGACGCGTCGTACCCGCCGGCCCGGGCGTCGGTGTGCAGCGTGACGCCCTTGTCCTTGAGGGCCTTCACGGCCAGCGGCAGGAACGTGTCGGCCACACCGGCGTGCACGAGCAGCGTCTCGGCCGCGTTGCAGACCGACGGGCGGGTGGTCTTGCCGTCGATGATGATGGCCACCGCCTTCTCCAGGTCCGCGGAGGCGTCGACGTAGACCGTGCAGTTGCCGACCCCGGTCTCGATGACCGGCACCTGCGAGCCCAGCACCACCGACTGGATGAGGCCCGCGCCACCGCGCGGGATGAGCACGTCGACCAGGCCGCGGGCCTTCATCAGCTCGTCCACCGAGCTGCGGTCGGTGCCCGGGACGAGCTGGACGGTGTGCTCGGGCAGCCCGACGGCGGCCCGCGCCAGCACGTCCACGATGACGGTGTTGGACTGGTAGGCCGAGGCCGAGCCGCGCAGCAGCACCGCGTTGCCGCTCTTGACGCACAGGCCGGCGGCGTCGGCGGTGACGTTGGGCCGGGCCTCGTAGACGATGCCGACCACGCCGAGCGGCACCCGGACCTGGCGGAGCTCCAGGCCGTTCGGCAGCGTCGAGCCGCGGACCACCTCACCGACCGGGTCGGGCAGGGTGGCCACGTGCCGCAGCCCGTCGGCCATCGCCGCGATCCGGCTCTCGGTGAGCGCCAGCCGGTCCAGCAGCGCCTCGCTGGTGCCGGCCTCCCGGCCCGCCGCGACGTCCCGCCCGTTGGCCTCCAGGATGCGGTCCTGCTCGGTGACCAGCGCGTCGGCCATCGACAGCAGCGCCGCGTCCTTCACCTTGCGCGGCAGCGGGGCCAGCGCAGCGGCAGCGGTCTTGGCACGTCGGGCAGCGTCGAGGACCTCGCTCATGCCCCGAAGCCTACGGCGCACCCCCGTGCGTCATCACTCGCGCGCGAGGCCCGGGGAGCAGAACCGATGACGCAAGCGAGCGGGGGCGCGGACCGGCTCCCCAGCTCCCCCGCTCCCTGCTTGCGTCATCACCGGTACGCCGGACAGCGGGGGCAGATTCGATGACGCAAGCGGGGCGGGGGGCTAGAGGAGGACGAGGTCGTCGCGGTGGACGACCTCGCGCAGCCCGAGGTCACGGGTCGACCGACCGAGCAGGGCCGGCAGCTCGGCGGCGTCGTAGGCCACCAGGCCGCGGGCGACCGGCGTACCGGAGGTCGACACCAGCTCGACCGGGTCGCCGGCGACGAACTCGCCCACGACCGAGGTGATGCCGGCCGGCAGCAGCGACAGCCGGCGCTCGCAGACCGCCGCCACCGCGCCGTCGTCCAGCACCAGCTGGCCGCGTGGGGTGGTGGCGTGCGCCAGCCACAGCAGCCGGGCGGACGTCCGGGCGCCGGTGGGCGCGAAGTAGGTGCCGCCCTCCCCCGCCAGCAGGTCGAGCACCGCGGCGGCGGAGCCGAGCAGGACCGGGATGCCGGCGGCGGTGGCGACCCGGGCGGCGTCGACCTTCGACGCCATCCCGCCGGTGCCGAGCGCCGAGCCGGTACCGCCGACGGACACGCCGTCCAGGTCGGCGGACGAGCGCACCGTCGGGATGAGCGAGGTGCCCTGCTGACGCGGGTCACCGTCGTACAGGCCGTCGACGTCGGAGAGCAGCACGAGGGCGTCCGCGCGGACCAGGTGGGCGACCAGCGCGGCCAGCCGGTCGTTGTCGCCGAACCGGATCTCGTCGGTGGCGACCGCGTCGTTCTCGTTGACGACCGGGACCACCCCCAGCGACAGCAGCCGGTCGAGCGTGGTCTGGGCGTTGCGGTAGTGGGAGCGGCGGATCACGTCGTCGGCGGTCAGCAGCACCTGCCCGACGGTGCGGCCGTGCCGGCCGAACGCCAGCGAGTAGGCGTGCACCAGCTCGGCCTGGCCGACCGACGCGGCGGCCTGCTGGGTGGCCAGGTCCCGCGGGCGGCGGGACAGCCCGAGCGGCGCCAGGCCCGCGGCGATGGCGCCTGACGAGACGAGCACGAGCCCGGGCCGGGTGGCGAGGGACGACACCAGCGCGTCCAGCCGACCGGTGTCCAGACCGCCGCCCGCCGTGGTGAGCGAGGACGAGCCGATCTTGACGACGACGCGCTGCGCGTCGGCGATGGCGGCTCTGCTCACCGGGGCAGCCTAGTGATCGTCCTCGGGGACCTCGACGTGGATACCCAGCCGCTCGGCGCGCCGGATGTCTTTCTCCATGCGGCGCTGGCCCGCACGCGGCCGGGACTGGTCCTCGAAGCGGGAGTCGACGCCGCGCATGCCGGAGGCGAACTCCTCCATGAGCGTCGGCTGCCAGTCGAACACGACCTCGCCGATCTGCACGTCCACCCCGGGGATGGCACCCATCTCGGCGAGCTGCTTTTCCACGCCGAGCCGGGCCAGCCGGTCCGCGAGGTAGCCGACCGCCTCCTCGTTGTTGAAGTCGGTCTGCTGGATCCAGCGCTCGGGCTTGGCGCCGCGGACGACGAAGACCGCATCCTCTTCGCTGACCGTGAAGCCCAGGTCGTCGACGGCGGTGGGCCGCAGCACGATCCGGGTAGCCTCCTCGACCGGCTGCGCGGCGCGGTGCTCGGTGATGAGCTTGGCCAGGGCGTAGGTCAGCTCCTGCAGGCCGAGCCGGGAGACCGCCGAGACGGTGAGGACCTGGTAGCCGCGGGCCTCCAGGTCAGGCGTGACGATGTCGGCCAGGTCGTGGCCCTCGGGCAGGTCGGCCTTGTTGAGCACGACCAGGCGCGGGCGGTCCGACAGCGAGGTCTTGTACTGCTCCAGCTCGGCCTCGATCACGTCGAGGTCGCTGAGCGGGTCGCGGCCCGGCTCGAGGGTGCCGCAGTCGAGCACGTGCACGAGCACCGAGCAGCGCTCCACGTGCCGCAGGAACTCCAGGCCCAGGCCCTTGCCCTCCGAGGCGCCGGGGATCAGGCCCGGCACGTCCGCGATGGTGAACGTCGTACCGGCCGCCTGGACGACGCCCAGGTTCGGCACGAGGGTGGTGAACGGGTAGTCCGCGATCTTCGGCCGGGCGGCGGACAGCGCCGCGATCAGCGAGGACTTGCCGGCGCTGGGGAAGCCGACCAGCGCGGCGTCGGCCACGCTCTTGAGCTCCAGCACCACGTCCAGGGCCTCGCCCGGCTCGCCCAGCAGCGCGAAGCCGGGAGCCTTGCGCTTGACGGAGGCCAGCGCGGCGTTGCCCAGGCCACCGCGGCCGCCGCGGGCGACGACGTACCGGGTGCCGGCGCCGATCAGGTCGGCCAGCACCTCGCCGTCGGGCGAGAGCACGACGGTCCCGTTGGGGACCGGGAGCTCGAGGGTGGTGCCGTAGGCACCTTGCCGCATGTCACCGGCACCGGCCTTGCCACTGGTGGCCTTCTGGTGCGGGTGGAAGTGGTAGTCCAGCAGCGTCGTGACGTTGTGGTCCACGACCAGGATGACGTCGCCGCCGTGGCCGCCGTCGGCCCCGTCAGGGCCGCCCAGGGGCTTGAACTTCTCGCGGCGGACGGAGGCGCAGCCGTGGCCGCCGTCGCCGGCGGCGACGTGCAGCACGACGCGGTCGACGAACGTGGTCATGGCTTCTCTCTTTGCTGGGGCACGTCTGTGTGCAACAAGAAAGGCGGGCCAGGAAGTCCCGGCCCGCCTTCTCGGTGTGTCTGCGTGGTCTAAGCGACCGGCACGATGTTGACGGTCTTGCGGCCGCGCTTCTTGCCGAACAGCACCGCGCCCGGGGCGAGCGCGAACAGCGTGTCGTCGCCGCCGCGACCGACCAGGTCACCGGGGTGGAAGTGGGTGCCGCGCTGGCGGACGAGGATCTCGCCGGCCTTGACGACCTGACCGCCGAAGCGCTTCACGCCGAGGAACTGCGCGTTGCTGTCACGGCCGTTGCGGGAGGAGCTTGCGCCCTTCTTGTGTGCCATGTCGTCAGCCCTTCTCGATGCCCGTGACGCGCACCTGCGTCAGGCGCTGGCGGTGACCGATGCGCTTTTTGTAACCGGTCTTGTTCTTGTACTTCATGATGCTGATCTTGGGGCCCTTGGTCTGGGCCACGACCTCGGCGTTGACGGTCACACCGGCGAGCGCCTTGGCGTCGCTGGTGACGGTCTCGCCGTCGACGAGCAGGAGCGCGGGCAGCGTCAGCGTGGCGCCAGCGGCGCCGTCGAGCTTCTCGACCTCGACGGTGTCACCGACGGCGACCTTGTACTGCTTGCCGCCGGTCTTGACGATGGCGTACACGGGACTGCTCCTCGTTCGGTCTTGGGGACCTGCGCTCCCCTTCTAGGTCAGCACAGGGCGGTCACGCGCGCACGCGGGACCAGGTGAGACTACCGGACGGCCGGCCCGGGCGTAAAACGACCCCGGCCGGCCCTCCCTTGCTACTGCTGGGGCGACCCGGCGGGCCGGACCGCGGCCCGGCGGCGCTTCTTCACCGGTGCCGCGTCCTGCTCCGGCGTGGGCTCCGGCAGCGGCGGGGCGTCGAGGACCGGCAGGTCCTCCAACTCGGTGGGCGGCTCGTCGGCGAGCACCGGCAGGGCGTCCGGCTCGAGCGCGACCTCCTCGTGCTGCTCGACGGCGTCCTCGACGGGCGTCTCGTCGTCGGCGAGCGCGTCGCTGACGACCTCCGGCTCCCACTCCGGCCGGGTCGGCTCGGGCTGCACCTCGGTGGCCTGCTCGACGACGTCCGCCTCGGGGGCGGCGTCCAGGATCTCGGTGAGCTCGCGCGAGGGGTCGACCGCGGCCGCGGAGCCCTGGCCCCGGCCGCCGCGGCGGCGGCGGGGGCGGCTGCCCCCGGTCCCGGTGCCCTCGGCGGCAGCCTCCGGCACCGAGCCGGCGGGCAGCGGCGCCTTGGGACCGACCTTCGGCGCCCGGTCACGGTCACGGTCGCGCTCGGGCCTGGCCTCGATCGGGTCCATGTGGATCTTCACGCCGCGGCCGTTGCAGTGCTCGCAGGTCTCACTGAAGCTCTCCAGCAGGCCCTGCCCGACCCGCTTGCGGGTCATCTGCACCAGCCCCAGCGAGGTCACCTCGGCGACCTGGTGCTTGGTCCGGTCCCGGCCCAGGCACTCCACGAGCCGCCGGACGACCAGGTCGCGGTTGGACTCCAGGACCATGTCGATGAAGTCCACGACGATGATGCCGCCGAGGTCGCGCAGCCGGAGCTGACGGGCGATCTCCTCGGCCGCCTCGAGGTTGTTGCGGGTGACGGTCTCCTCGAGGTTGCCGCCCTTGCCGACGTACTTGCCGGTGTTGACGTCGACGACGACCATCGCCTCGGTGCGGTCGATGACCAGCGAGCCGCCGGACGGCAGGTAGACCTTGCGGTCGAGGGCCTTGAGCAGCTGCTCGTCGATGCGGTGCTCGGCGAACACGTCGCCGTTGCCGGCGTGCCTGGACAGCCGCGGCGCGAGGTCGGGGGCGACGAACTCGACGTACTCGCGGATCGTCTCCCACTCGCTCTCGCCCTGCACCACGAGGCTCTTGAAGTCCTCGTTGAAGATGTCGCGGACGACCTTGATGACCAGGTCCGGCTCGGCGTGCAGCAGCTTGGGGGCGCCGCCCTGCTGGGCCTTGGTCTGGATGACCTCCCACTGCGCCTGCAGCCGGCGGACGTCCTTGGCGATCTCCTCCTCCGACACCCCCTCCGCGGCGGTGCGGATGATGACGCCGGCGCCCTCGGGCACGACGTTCTTGAGGATGTTCTTGAGGCGGGTGCGCTCGTTCTCGGGCAGCTTGCGGCTGATCCCGGTCATGTTGCTGTCCGGCACGTAGACCAGGTAGCGGCCGGGCAGGTTGATCTGGCTGGTCAGGCGGGCGCCCTTGTGGCCGATCGGGTCCTTGCTGACCTGGACCAGGACCTCCTGGCCGGACTTGAGGACCTGCTCGATCTTGCGGCTGCCGCCGGAGACGCCGTCCCAGTTGACCTCGCCGGCGTACAGCACCGCGTTGCGGCCCTTGCCGACGTCGACGAACGCCGCCTCCATGCTCGGCAGCACGTTCTGCACGCGGCCGAGGTAGACGTTGCCGGCGTACGACGTGGCGCTGGCCTTGGTGACGTAGTGCTCGACGAGGATGCCGTCCTCGAGCACGGCGATCTGGGTGCGGTCGCCCTTCTGCCGGACCACCATCTGGCGGTCGACGGCCTCCCGGCGGGCCAGGAACTCGGCCTCGGACAGGATCGGGGCGCGCTTGCGACCGGAGTCGCGGCCCTCCTGGCGGCGGACCCGCTTGGCGGCCATCCGGGTCGAGCCGCTGATGCCACGCACGCCGTCCTCGTCGGCTGCTCCCCCGCCGTCGCGGTTGCGGGTGCGCTGGCGCTGGGCGGGCTCGCGGACGTGCACGACGGTCGGGACGTCGTCCTCGTCGGAGGCGCCACCGGCCCCACCGG
>JAOPVD010000259.1 GCA_025966295.1 Frankiales bacterium
CTTAGAGTCGTGCAGATGGAGCGCTTCGTGGTCACCTGTGGCGCCAGCCTGGCCGGTGAGGTCCAGGTCACCGGCGCCAAGTACATCGTCCTCAAGCTGTTGGCGGCCTCCCTGCTCGCGCAGGGCACCACGACCCTGACCGCGGTGCCGGACATCCTCGACGTCGCGATCATGAGCGAGCTGCTGCGCCGGCTCGGCTGCACGGTGGAGCGGCACGGCGCGACGGTGAGCATCGAGGTCCCGGAGCGTCCCGGTCACGAGGCCGACTACGACCTGGTACGCCGGATGCGGGCCTCCATCACGGTGCTCGGCCCCCTGCTCGCCCGCTGCGGGGAGGTGAAGGTGGCGCTGCCCGGCGGCGACGCCATCGGCTCCCGTGGGCTGGACCTGCACATCGCCGGCCTGGAGAAGATGGGCGCCAGCGCGGCCGTCGAGCACGGCTACCTGGTGGCCTCCGCGCCGCGGCTGACCGGCACCCCGGTCTGGCTGGACTTCCCGAGCGTGGGCGCCACCGAGACGCTGCTGCTGGCCGCCGTGCTGGCCAAGGGCACCACCACCATCGACAACGCCGCCCGCGAGCCCGACCTGGTCGACCTGTGCCAGTTCCTGGTCGCGATGGGCGCCCAGATCGACGGCATCGGCAGCCCGACGCTCGTCATCGAGGGCGTCGAGGCGCTCACCCCGACCACCCACGAGACGCTGCCGGACCGGATCGTGGCCGGCACCTGGGCGATCGCCTCCTGCCTCACCGGCGGCGACGTGTTCGTGCGCGGCGGCCGGGCCGACCACCTCGAGATCGCGCTCGACAAGCTCACCTCGGCCGGCGCGCAGGTCGAGGTGGGCGTGGACGGCTTCGCCGTACGGATGGACGGGCGGCCGAAGGCCGTCGACGTGGTGACGCTGCCCTACCCCGGCTTCCCGACCGACCTGCAGCCGATGATGCTGACCCTCAACGCCGTGGCCGAGGGCACCGCGATGGTCACCGAGAACGTCTTCGAGGCGCGCTGGATGTTCGTCAACGAGCTGGTCCGGCTCGGCGCCGACGTGCGCACCGACGGGCACCACGCCGTCGTCCGTGGCCGGCCGCTGCTGTCCGGCGCGCCCGTGACCGCGCACGACATCCGCGCCGGGGCGGCTCTCGTGCTGGCCGGGCTGGTGGCCGACGGCGTCACCGAGGTGCACGAGGTGCACCACGTCGACCGCGGCTACGAGGGCTTCGTGGACGCGCTGGTGGCGCTGGGCGCAGACGTACGGCGCGAGCCCGGGCCGGACCCGCTGTTCTAGCGGGCTGCGACCAGCGCCCGCGCGCGGGCCAGGTCCTTGGTGAACACCAGCACCTGCAGCGTGCCGTCCTGCTCGGACACGCCCGCCCGCACGCCGGCGTCGCGCAGCACCGCCTGCAGCATCTCGGCGTCGTCGCGGGTGCGCACCGTCGCGACCGGGACGAGCAGGCCGTAGTCGCCGGCGGCCAGCGCCTGCTCCAGCCGCCGCGCCTCCCGGTCGTCGCGGTGGTCGGTGGAGAACACCCAGCGGCAGATCAGCGCGAGCAGCGCGACCGCGGCGAACGCCACGAACGGCGCCAGCAGGTAGTGAACGCTGTGGACGACGGGCACCCCGGCATTGTGTGTCGGCTACCCGACAACCGCCAGCCCGGCGTGGCGCCGCCTGGCGTGACGTGATCGTGACCACACTCCGGCAACCGCACAGCGCTCCCTCGCGTCCTTCCTCGTGAGAGCACGCACCGTCCTGGGAGGTCGCGATGACGGACGACGGCACCGTCGTGACGCTGTCCGGACGCCTCGACGTCCGGGTCGCGGCCGACGTCCGCAACGCCCTGGCGGCGGCCGTGGACGGCGGCGTCGGGGAGCTGCGGGTGGACCTGGCGGCGCTCGAGGCCGTCGACGCCACCGGCCTGGGCGTGCTCATGGGCGCGCACCGCCGGGCGCAGCGGGCCGGCCGCACCCTGGTCCTCGAGGACGTGCCGGCCCCCGTCGGGCGGCTGCTGCTGCTCACCCGGCTGGACAAGGTGCTCCAGACCCGCCGTACCGAGCGCTGCGTCTAAGGCCCGTCGTACCCGCGGGTAACCCCGATGACGGCCCGCCCTCCAGCCCCGCGAAGCGCCCTCGTTACGCTGCGGTGACGCGAGTGGAAGGTGCCCTGATGAGCGAGCGGGACAAGCCCTGGGTGATGCGGACCTACGCAGGTCACAGCACCCCGGCCAAGAGCAACGAGCTCTACCGGAACAACCTGTCCAAGGGCCAGACCGGGCTGTCCGTCGCCTTCGACCTGCCGACCCAGACCGGCTACGACCCGGACAGCGAGCTGGCCCGGGGCGAGGTCGGCAAGGTGGGCGTGCCGGTCAGCCACGTCGGGGACATGCGGGCGCTGTTCGACGGCATCCCGCTCGCCGAGATGAACACCTCGATGACCATCAACGCCACCGCGATGTGGCTGCTGGCGCTCTACGAGGTGGTGGCCGAGGAGCAGGGCGCCGTACCCGCTCAGCTCGCCGGGACGACGCAGAACGACATCATCAAGGAGTACCTCTCGCGCGGGACCTACGTGTTCCCGCCCGGCCCGTCGCTGCGGCTGATCACCGACATGGTGGCCTACACCGTCACCGCGATCCCCAAGTGGAACCCGATCAACATCTGCAGCTACCACCT
>JAOPVD010000261.1 GCA_025966295.1 Frankiales bacterium
CCAGGCGAACCCGACCGTGAGCCACACCTACACCGCGGCCGGCAACCGCACCGTGACGATGACCGTGACCGACACGGCCGGGCTTCGCTCGACCGCCACCTCCACGGTGGTGGTGAAGGCCAACACCGCGCCGGCCTCGAGCCTGGTGGTGAGCTCCGCCGGTGGCCTGGCCATCAAGGCGGACGCCAGCGGGTCCACCGACACCGACGCCATCGCCTCCTACGCGTTCAGCTTCGGGGACGGCCAGACCGCCACCTCGCGCAGCACTGGCAAGGAGACGCACGCCTACGCGACCGCCGGCACCTACACCGTCACGGTGACGGTGACGGACGCGAAGGGGGCGTCGTCGAACGCGACGGCCAGCATCACGGTCAGCGCCGGCAACGCCTCCCCGGTGGCGAAGCTGAGCGTGTCGCCCAAGGCCGGCACGACGCCGCTGCTGGTGACGGCCAACGCCGGCGCGTCGACCGACCCCGACGCGTTCCCGATCGCGACCTACAAGTTCGACTTCGGCGACGGCAGCCCGGCGGTCGGGCCGCAGCCCGGCTCGAGCAGCACGCACACCTACACCAAGGGCGGTGTCTTCACGGTCAAGGTGACGGTGACCGACACCGCCGGCCTGTCCTCCACGAAGACGGCGACGGTGCGGAGCACCGACGCGCCGCCGGCCCCGGTGCTCACGGTGACCCCGTCCAGCGGCAACGCACCGCTGACCGTGACCGCGGACGCCAGCACGTCGACCGACGCCGACGCCACGCCGATCGCGACCTACGCGTTCGACTTCGGAGACGGCACCGCGCGGGCTGCGGACGCCGCCGCGACCGCGCACCACACCTACACCGAGCCCGGCTCATACCCGGTCACGGTCACGGTGACGGACTCGGCCGGCCTGAGCGCGACGGCGACGGTCACGGTCACGGTCGGGGCCACGAACGCTCCGCCGACACCGGCGCTGACGGTGACCCCGGCCTCTGGCACGGCGCCGCTCGCGGTGAGTGCGGATGCCAGCGGCTCGACCGACGGCTCCGGGATCGCGACCTACGCGTTCGACTTCGGTGACGGCAGCCCCGTCGTCGGCCCCCAGAGCGGTGCGACGGCGACCCACACCTACGCGGTCGCGGACACCTACACCGTCACCGTCACGGTGAAGGACACCGCCGGCCTGGCCGCGACGAAGACCGCGACCGTGGTCGTGACGCCGGACGCGCCGCCGACCGCGGCCCTGACGGTGACGCCGACCTCCGGGACCGCACCGGTCGAGGTGACCGCGGACGCCAGCGGCTCGACCGACGCCGACGGGACGCCGATCGACACCTACGCGTTCGACTTCGGCGACGGCACGGTCGTGGCAGCGCAGAGCCTCGCGACGGTCAAGCACACCTACACGGCCGCGGGCAACCACCCGGTGACCGTGACGGTGACGGACACCGCCGGCCTGAGCTCGACCAAGACCGCCTCGGTCTCGATCGCGATGGCTGACGCGCCGCCGGCAGCCGCCCTGACGGTGACCCCGTCGTCCGGCACCGCGCCGCTCGCGGTGACCGCGGACGCCAGCGGCTCGACCGACGCCGACGGTACGCCGATCTCGACCTACGAGTTCACCTTCGGTGACGGCACCGCCGCCGTGGGCCCGCAGGCCGGCGCGACGGCGACCCACACCTACAGCTCCGCCGGCACCTTCATCGTGACCGTGACGGTGAAGGACACCGCGGGCCTGGTGGCGACCAAGAGCGCCTCGGTCACGTTCGCGGCCCCGGACGCGCCGCCGACCCCGGCGCTGACGGTCACGCCGACCTCCGGGACGGCGCCGCTCGCGGTGACCGCGGACGCCAGCGGCTCGACCGACACCGACGGCACCCCGATCGCGACCTACGCGTTCGACTTCGGCGACGGCACGACGCTGGTCGGGCCGCAGGCCGGGGCCACCGCCAGGCACACCTACACGACCCCCGGCACGTACACCGTGAGGGTCACCGTGAAGGACACCGCAGGCCTGAGCTCCCAGCGCAGCGTGAACGTCACGGTGAACAGTGCGGCCAACCTCGTCGGCAACCCCGACTTCGAGACCGCCACGACGGGCTGGGCCGCCTACGGCACCGGGACCACCATCGCCCGGGTCGCCGGCGGCCACGCCGGCAGCTGGCAGTGCCAGGTCACCAACCCCGGCACCGCTGCGGCCGCCGTGGGGATCAACGACAACCCCAACTGGGTGACCACCACGGTGGCCGGCGTCTACACGGTGAGCGCCTGGGTGCGGGCGGACACGCCCGGCTTCGAGCTCAGCGTCCGGGTGCGCGAGTACAACGGCACCACGCTGGTGGCGAGCGGCAGCAAGAAGGCCGCGGTGTCGACGGCGTGGCAGCAGGTGGTCCTCACCTACACCGCGACCGCGGCGCACCAGCTCGACGTGCAGGTGTACGCGCCGTCCGCGCCGGCCGGAGCCGTGTTCTTCGTGGACGACGTGTCCATCATGCAGAGCTAGTCGCAGCCGGCAGGACGGCCAGGGGCGGGGCCTTCGGGTCCCGCCCCTGTCGTGCGTGTCGGGGCGGGCACCTAGGGTGGTGCCGGTGAGCAAAGTCGACGCACTGCGCGCCCTCCGCGAGGCCAGGTACGCCGCCGCGTCCGCGGCCCCGTCCGCCCCGAAGCGGACCGCCGCAACGACCCCGCCGGCGAAGGCGACCACGCCGAGCAAGCCGGCCAGGCGGACGAAGCCGGCCGAGTCGGAGAGCGCCGCGCCCGCCACCGAGGCGTGCGGGCACCGCAGCATGAACGGCCGGAGCTGCACCCGCCCGGCCGGGCACACCGAGAAGAACCACCGCTACGGCTGACCTCCCGGCCCGGAGGGTCAGGACACGCCGTACAGCCGGTCGCCCGCGTCGCCCAGCCCCGGCACGATGTAGCCGTGCTCGTTGAGCCGCTCGTCGACGGCGGCCGTCACGACCGCCAGCCGGTCCTCGCCGCTGTGCGCCTGCTCGAGGTGCCGCAGGCCCTCCGGCGTGGCCAGCAGGCAGAGCGCGGTGACCCGGTGCGCGCCGCGGTCGAACAGCAGCTGCACGGCGGCCGCCAGCGTGCCGCCGGTGGCGAGCATCGGGTCGAGCACGAACACCTCACGGTCGGACAGGTCCTCCGGGAGCCGCGTCGCGTAGGTGGTCGCCAGCAACGTGCCCTCGTCCCGGACCATGCCCAGGAACCCCACCTCGGCGGTCGGCAGCAGCCGGACCATCCCGTCGAGCATGCCGAGGCCGGCGCGCAGGACCGGCACCACGAGCGGCACCGGCCGTCCCAACCGCACACCCGGCGCGTCCGCGACCGGGGTGCGGACGGTGATGGCGGCGGTCCGGATGTCCCGGGTGGCCTCGTAGGCCAGCAGCGTGACCAGCTCGTCGGTCAGCCGACGGAAGGTGGGCGAGTCGGTCCGCGCGTCACGCAGGACGGACAGCTTGTGGGCAACCAGGGGGTGGTCGACGACCAGGGTTCGCATGACCGGCATCCTGTCACCGCACGTCCGGTCAACCGGGGTGCCCCGGGTACGGCGTCCAGCAGGGACGTCGACCAGGCGGCAAGCACGAGGAGAGACGATGGCGGGACCGACCCTGTGGCGGCTGCACGGCGACGGGCGGCACGTCGCCCCGGGCGCGGTGGTGGCCCCCGACGAGCGGCTGTCCTGGCCGCTGACCGCTGGGATCGGCCTGCAGCACGTGGTCGCCATGTTCGGCGCCACCTTCCTGGTGCCGGTCCTCACCGGCTTCCCGCCGGCCACCACGATCTTGTTCTCCGGCATCGGGACGCTGCTGTTCCTGGTCGTCACCCGCGGCCGGATCCCGAGCTACCTGGGCTCGAGCTTCGCGTTCATCGCCCCGGTGGTTGCGGCCAAGACCGACGGCGGCATCCCGGCCGCGCTCGGCGGCATCGTGGTCGCCGGTGCGCTGCTGATCGTCGTCGGACTACTCGTGCAGGCGGTCGGCACCGCCTGGATCGACTGGCTGATGCCGCCGGTTGTGACCGGCGCCATCGTGGCGCTCATCGGCCTCAACCTCGCACCGGTGGCCAAGGCCAACGTCGAGAAGCAGCCGGCGCTGGCGGTCGTGACGATCCTGGCCGTCGTGCTGGTCACCGTGCTGTTCCGCGGGCTGCTGGGACGGCTGTCGATCGTGCTCGGCGTGGCCCTCGGCTGGATCATCGCCGCGGTCGCCGGCGAGGTGGACGCCGCGAGCACCGCCGCGCTGCGCAAGGCCTCCTGGTTCGGGCTGCCGGACTTCACCACCCCGACCTTCTCCTGGCACGCCATCGCGCTCATCGCGCCGGTCGTCGTGGTCCTGATCGCCGAGAACACCGGGCACGTCAAGGCGGTCGCCGCCATGACCGGCCGCGACCTCGACCGCGACCTGGGCAAGGCCTACATCGGTGACGGCCTCGCCACCGTGCTGTCCGGGGCCGGCGGCGGGTCCGGGACGACGACCTACGCCGAGAACATCGGCGTCATGGCCGCCACCCGCGTGTACTCCACCGCGGCCTACGTCGTGGCCGGTCTGACCGCCACCCTGCTCGGCCTCTGCCCCAAGTTCGGGGCGCTCATCCTGACGCTGCCGATCGGCGTCCTGGGCGGTGCCACCACCGTGCTCTACGGCCTGATCGCGGTGCTCGGCGCCCGCATCTGGGTGGAGTCCCGGGTCGACTTCCGCGACCCGTCCAACCTGTTCCCTGCCGCCATCGCGCTCGTCATCGGCGCGGCCGACTACACCTGGGGCATCGGCGATCTGGAGCTCAACGGCATCGCGCTCGGGACCTTCGCGGCCATCGTGGCGCACCGCTTGATGCGCTCGGTGGGCAAGGCGACCGGGGCGCTGGCGTACGAGCAGGACCACCCGGTGGCCACCCCGAGCGCCGTGCCGACAGCGGACCTGGGGGAGCGCCAGCCGCGCCCCTGATTGTTCGGCGTCGCCGGTCTGGACCTACCGGTCCCGGCGCGTGATGCTGGTGGGGCGACGGCTGTCGCCACGCCGGTCCGTGCCGGGCCGGGGCAGGGAAGCTCCCACGATGACGATGACCAGGCTGGTGGTGACTGCGGCGCTGGCCGCCGCCTCGCTGGTGGCGGTGCACGACGCGCAGGCGGCACCGGCCGGCGGCTACGGCTGGCTGCCGGACTCCGCCGCGCTGGCCGCGCCGGTGCTCGCCGAC
>JAOPVD010000278.1 GCA_025966295.1 Frankiales bacterium
GTGAGCGCCGGCGGCGCCGTGACGAGCGGGACGGTGCCGGCCTGCGCCGCGGGCGAGGTCCCGCTGCCGCGGCTGGCGAGCAGCCCGCCGCCGATCCCGAGGCCGAGCGCGGCCACCAGGCCGAGCGCCATCAGCGACAGCGAGTAGCGCCGGTGCGGCTCGTCGTCCCACTGTTCACCGACCGGCAGCGGCTCGCCGGCCGGCAGCAGCTGCCGCACCCGGTCCTCGACGCGGGCCAGCAGCTGCTCCCGCTCGACGTCCGGGAGCGCCACCACCGTCAGTCCGCTCAGCAGCCGGCGGGCGCGCTCCTGGGCGTCCAGCACGTCGCCGCAGCGCTCGCAGCTCTGCACGTGCCGCCGGGTGGTGGCATCCCGCGCCGCGAGCGGGCCGCCCTCGGCGAGCCGGGCCAGCGCCGCGAGGTCGCCCTGCGGGTCCGTGAGCGTCAGCGGCCGGCCGCCCAGCAGGGCCGGCAGGAACGCCAGCCGGGCCGCGCCCACGACCGCCATGGCGCCCTGCGCGTCCAGGCCCAGTGCGGTGCCGACCGCGGAGGCCGGCAGGTCGTAGGAGTCGCGCAGCAGCAGGGCGGCGCGCTCGCGCTCCGGCCGCGACTCGAGCGCCTCGGCGAGCCGCAGCTGGTTGGCGTCCCCGGACAGGACCCCGCCGCCGACCGGCAGGTCGTCGTCCCCGCCGGCGGCCGCGTGCCCCAGCGCGCGGGCCCGCGCGAACCACCAGCCGACCGGGTCCCCGACCGCCTCGGGCTGCCGGGCGACGCTGTCCACGAGCTCGTGCGCGCTCGTCTCCACCACCTCGACCGCAGCCTGCGGCCCGCACCCCAGACGGCGTACGGCGTCGTGGACGCGGTCGGCGTGGACGCGCACCGCTGAGAGCAGCTCGTCCGCGGTCAGCACCCCACAACCATAGGCATACCGTGACCGCGTGCTCGTCGACCTGCGCAGTGACACCCTGACCCGTCCGACCGCGGGCATGCGGGCGGCGATGGCCGCCGCCGAGGTCGGCGACGACGTCTACGGCGAGGACCCCACCGTCAACGCCCTCGAGGCGACCGTGGCCCGGCTGTTCGGGCACGAGGCCGCGGTCTTCGTACCGAGCGGGACGATGGGCAACCAGATCTGTCTGCGGCTGGTGGTGCCCTCAGCCGGTGAGCTGCTGTGCGATGCCGATGCGCACGTCGTGACCTACGAGCACGGCGGCGCCGCCCAGCACGGCGGCCTCCAGTCGCGCACCGTCGCCGGTGGTCTGATGTCGGTCGCCACGGTGGCCCCGGAGCTGCGCCCGGACGGCTGGGGCACCGTCCCGACCTCCGCGGTCTCGGTGGAGCAGACCCACAACCGCGCCGGGGGAGCGGTGCACCCGCTCGCCGACCTCGAGGCGCTGCGCCGCCTCACCCGGTCGGCCGGGGTCGCGCTGCACTGCGACGGCGCCCGGATCTGGAACGCGCACATCGCCACCGGCGTCCCGCTGGACGGCTACGGCGAGCTGTTCGACACCCTCTCGGTCTGCCTGTCGAAGGGGCTCGGTGCCCCGGTCGGCTCGGTCGTGGTGACGTCGGCGGCGCTGGCCGCCGAGGCGCGGGTGCTCCGCAAGCGGCTCGGCGGCGGGATGCGGCAGGCCGGAGTGCTGGCCGCGGCCGGCCTGTACGCGCTGCGGCACCAGCTGGTCCGGCTCGACGACGACCACCTCCGGGCAGCCCGGCTCGGGGCGGCGCTCGGCGTCGAGACCACCACGAACATCGTGCCGCTCACCGTCCCGGACCCCCGGGGCTTCGCCGCCGCCGCCCGCGACCAGGGCGTGCTGGTGGGCGTCGTCGGGCCCCGGCGGGTCCGGCTGGTGACCCACCTCGACGTCGACGACGCGCAGGTCGCCCGGGCCGTCGAGGTGCTGGGGCCCCTGCTCAGCTGACGAGCCGGCGGCCCATCAGCGGAGGCAGGTCCCGGCAGGCCGCGGCCAGCTCGTCCAGGTCGTCGCCGTACAGCGCCTGCGGGCCGTCGCAGAGCGCGGCCGTCGGGTCCGGGTGCACGTCCACGATGATGGCGTCGGCACCGGCGGCGATCGCGGCCCGGCTCAGCGGCACCACCAGGTCGCGCCGGCCGCCGGAGTGCGACGGGTCGATGATCACCGGCAGGTGGCTGAGGTTGTGCACCATCGGCACGGCCGCGATGTCCAGGGTGTTGCGGGTGCCGGTCTCGAAGGTCCGCACCCCGCGCTCGCACAGCACGATGTCGAGGTTGCCGCGCTGCGCGACGTACTCGGCCGCCATCAGCCACTCCTCGTAGGTGGCGGTCATGCCGCGCTTGAGCATGACCGGCTTGCCGGCCGCGCCGACCGCCTGCAGGAGCGCGAAGTTCTGCATGTTGCGGGTGCCGACCTGCAGCATGTCGGCCCACTCCGCGACGAGCGGCACGTCGGCGGCGTCGACCACCTCGGTGACGATCGGCAGCCCGGTCTCCTCGCGCACCTCGGCGAGGATCCGCAGCCCCTTCTCGCCGAGGCCCTGGAAGGCGTACGGGCTGGTGCGCGGCTTGTAGGCGCCGCCGCGCAGCAGGGTCGCGCCGGCGGCCTTGGCCATCAGCGCCGCCTGCAGCGTCTGCTCCGGCGTCTCGACGGCGCACGGACCGGCGATGAGGGTGAAGGTGTCCGGGCCGATCGGGACGCCGGCCACCTCGACGGTGGTGGCCTCGGGGTGGTTCTCGCGGCTGACCAGCTTGTAGGGCTTGGAGACCCGCACGACCTCGCCCACCCCCGGCATGGCCCGCAGGTTGAGCCCCTGGAAGACGACGACGTCACCGACCAGCCCGACGATCGTGCGCTGCACGCCGCGGCTGACGAAGGCGGACCCGCCCGCGGACTCGACGCGGGCGACGACCGCGTCGATCTCCTCGGGGGCAGCGCCGGGGCGCATCACGACGACCATGGTTTGTTGCTCCTCAAACGAAAGAGCCCCGGGCATGGGGCCCGGGGCTCGTACGGTCAGGTGCGTCAGCAGGCACCCGGCCGGGAGTCCCGGTCGGGAAAGCCATACCAGTAGGTGCGCACGCAACCAAGGTACCCCACCTGACCTGCCGGTCCTGGGCAGGGGGGACACTGACGGCTGTGACGACGCCGTTCAGCCGCCTCGGCGCGAAGAAGCGCGTTGAGGGCGTCCCCGCCGACCGGCTGCCGCCGGGCCAGTACATCCCGCGTGGCTGGCCGGTGCTGCACTACGGACCGGTCCCGAAGTTCAAGCCCGACGCCTGGGACTTCCGGGTGTTCGGCGCCGCCGCGACCGAAGCCCGCTGGACCTGGCCGGAGTTCGCCCAGCTGCCCCGCACCGAGGTGCGCGCCGACTTCCACTGCGTCACCAAGTTCTCGCTGCTCGACAGCACCTGGACGGGCGTGGCGACGACGACGCTGCTCGACCTGGCGCCGCCGGCGCCGGCGGCCACGCACGTCATGGTGTGGGCCGAGTACGGCTACTCGGCCAACCTGCGGCTGGAGGACTTCGCGTCCGACCGCTCGCTGTTCGCCACCCACCGGGACGGCGAGCCGCTCACGCCGGACCACGGGTTCCCCTTGCGGCTGATCGTGCCGGACCTGTATGCCTGGAAGGGCCCCAAGTGGGCCCGGGGCATCGAGTACCTGACGGCGGACCGGCGCGGCTTCTGGGAGGAGCGCGGCTACCACAACCGCGCCGACCCGTGGCGGGAGCAGCGGTATTCCTACCAAGAGGGGCCCGGCGACGGACCGGAGCTCTAGATGTACGAGGACGCGGCCGACCTGGCGGCGCTGCAGGCGCTGCTCGACCGCTCCCTGGCCAGGGCGTCGGAGCACCTCGTCTCGATCGTCGGCCCCGACAATCGGCTGACGGCCGAGCAGCTGGCGCAGGTCGTCACCGGCATGTCGACGCTGTCGCTCGCCACCGTGACGGCGTCCGGTGAGCCGCGCATCTCCGGCGTGGACGGCCACTTCCTGCGCGGGCGCTGGCTGTTCACCACGTCCGGCACCGCGGCCAAGATCCGGCACCTGCGGGCCCGGCCGGCGTGCAGCGTGGCCCACCTGCGCGGCGACGACCTCGGGGTGTTCACGCACGGCACGGTGCAGCTGATGGCGCCGCCGGAGGTGCCGGCCTGGGTCGAGGAGCACCTGGTCGGCCACTACGGCTCGTCGCCGACCACCTGGGGTCCGGACATCGTCTACGCCTGGGTGCAGCCGTCCTGGCTGGTGGCCTACGCCTTCGACCCTGCCAAGGTCCTCCCGACCCCCTAGCCTGCGTGCCATGCGGGTCAAGATGTGCGGCGTCCACGTGACGGAGCCGGCGACGGCCTTCGTCTTCTACACCGGCACGCTGGGCTTCGAGGAGCTCCTGGCCGTGCCGGAGGCGAACCTGTTCATCGTGCGGTCCCCGCAGGACCCGCAGGGCGTCGGCCTGCTCCTGGAGCCGAGCGACAACCCGATCGCCCAGGCCTACCGGCAGGGCCTGTACGACGCCGGCATCCCGGCCGTCGTCCTCGGCGTGCCGGACGTCGCGGCCGAGCATGCCCGGCTGACCGCGCTCGGGGTGCGCTTCGCCGGCGAGCCGACCACCGACCCGTCCGGCGCCTCAGCGGTCTTCGACGACACCGCGGGCAACTGGGTGCAGCTCCACCAGGACTAGCCGGCGTCAGACCTCGAGGCGCTCGACCGAGCCCTCGGCGCCGTGCCGTGGTCCGACCTCGGTGAGCACCATCGCGGCGAGCACGAGGGCCGCGCCGAGCAGCGTCCGCAGCCCCAGGACCTCCCCGGCCAGCAGCACCGCGAACACCCCGCCGAACACCGGCTCCATCGTCATCACGACCGCGGCCCGGGTCGGCGCCAGGTGCGCCTGCGCCCAGGTCTGCACCACGAACGCCAGCGCAGTCGCGGCCAGTGCGGTCAGCGCCAGCGCCCCCCAGACCGAGGCGTCCGGGGGGACGGCGAGACCGCCGGGCACCGCGACCAGGCCGCACAGGAGGGCCGTGGTCAGCAGCTGCACCACCGCGAGCCCGAACGCGTCGTACGACTTGGCCCACTGGCCGAGCCCGACGATGTGCAGTGCGAACGCCGCTGCGCAGCCGAGCGTGAGCAGCTCGCCGGCGCCGACCGCGAAGCCGTGCAACGACAGCAGCCCGAGCCCGACCGTCGCGAGCCCGACGGCCAGCCAGGCCGCTCGCCCGGGCGGCCGGCGCAGCAGCAGCGCCGCCCCGAGCGGGGTGAGCACCACGAACATGCCGGTGATGAAGCCGCTGACCGCGGCCGAGGTGTGCTGCAGGCCGAGGGTCTGCAGCAGGTAGCCCGCGCCCAGCGCCAGCCCGACCAGGAAACCGGCCCGCCGTCCCGCGCCGCCCAGGGCCGCCACCGACCGGGGGCGCAGCAGCAGCATCGCCGCGGCCGCCAGCGCGAAGCGCCAGGTGAGGAAGTCGGTGACGGGCATCTTCTCGACCGCGTCCTTGACGACCACGAACGTCGAGCCCCAGATCGCGGTGACCCCGACCAGGGCCAGCGTCGGCTTGTCCAGCGCCTTCATGCGTCCCGGAGGGAGCAGAGCAGCTCGATGTCCCGGCGGTGCGTGCTGGCGTCGCCGGGCGTCTCGACGACGACCGGCACGTTGCGGGTGGCCGGGTGGCGGAACAGCTCGGCGAACGGGTCCTTGCCGATCTGGCCCTGCCCGATCGCCTCGTGCCGGTCGCGGGTGGAGCCCAGCGGGTCCTTCGAGTCGTTGGCGTGCACCAGCGCCAGCCGGCCGCGACCCACGGTGCGGACCAGCGCGTCGAGGGTCTTCTTCATGCCGCCCGGCGCCGCCAGGTCGTGCCCGGCGGCGAAGGCGTGGCAGGTGTCGAGGCAGACGCCGAGCATCTCGTGCCCGTCGAGCTGGTCGAAGTACGGGCCGAGGTCCTGCACGGTCGCGGCGAGGGCCTGACCGCCGCCGGCGGTCGGCTCGATGAGCAGCCGCGGGCCATCGCTGGGCAGGGTGTCGAGGACCGGCAGCAGGTGCTCGCGCAGCTGCCGCATCGCCTGGTCGCGGTGCGCCCCGGCGACCGCGCTGCCGCCGTGCACCACTACGCCGCGGGCCCCGATGGCCGCGCCGCGCCGCAGGGCGTGCGCGACCGCGTCCACCGACTTCTTGAGGGTCGCCTCGGTGGGCGAGCCGAAGTTCACCAGGTACGGCGCGTGCACGTAGGCCGGGATCGACCGGTCGGTGCACAGCCCGCGGAACTCCTCGTCCCGGGCCGGGTCGCCGGCGGAGGGCGCCCAGCCCCGCGGGTTGGAGACGAAGACCTGCACCGCGGCGGCGCCGATCTCATGCGCGTAGGCCAGGCCCTTCACCAGCCCGCCCGCGACCGGGACGTGGGAGCCCACGGGGGAGGGCTTGCGGGGAGGCACGGGGCAAGGGTGGCAGACAGGGTGCGCGCAAGTGCAAGCAGGTCAGAACGCCTGGGTCAGAACACGTACAGCGTGATGGTGCTGCCACGCTTGACCTTGGTGCCGTGCCGCGGGTCGGTCTGGATGACGATGCCGGGGCCGCCCGGGATGGTCTGGGTGCGCGCCTTCAGACCGGCCTGCACGAGCTTGGCGGTGGCGGTGGTGGCGCTGTCGCCGCGCACGTCGGGGACCTCCACGACGTCCGGTCCCTTGCTGACGACCAGCGTGATCGTCGAGCCCTTGGCGGCCGTCCCCGACGACGGGGTCTGCTCGAGGACCCGGCCCTTCTCGACGGTGTCGCTGAAGACCTGGCTGGCGGTGACGACGAAACCCAGGTCGCGCAGCCGGCGCTCGGCCTCGTCCTGCGGCTTGCCCTTGAGGTCGGGGACCGGGACCGGCTGAGGGCCCTTGGACAGCGTCAGCCGCACGGCGGCGCCGGGCTTGAGCCGGGTGCCGGTCGGCGGGTCGCTGCTGACGACCCGGTCCCTGGGCACGCTGCCGCTGAACACGCGCGCCGGGTTGCCGGCGTCCACCAGCCCGACCGCGCGCAGCGCCGCCCGGGCACCGGCGAGGTCCTTGCCGGTCAGGGTCGGGACCGCCCGCCGGTCCGGGCCCTTGGACACCACCAGGGTGACGGCGCCGCCCTTGCGGACCCGGCCGCCGGGGGTGGGCGTCTGGGTGGCGATCAGGCCGGCGGCGATGTCCTCGCTGAAGGTGTCGCCGCCGCGCTTGACCTTCAGGCCGGCCTTGTCGAGCCGGCTGGTCGCGTCCGCCACGCTGAGCTTGAGCACGCCCGGCGCGGTGGTGTAGCGGTAACTGCCCACGTAGTAGCCGCCGCCGAGTGCCAGCAGCGCCAGCAGGGCGAGGACGACGGTGAGCACCAGGCCTCGGCGCGGCCGCCGGCGCCGGGTCGGGGGCGGCGCGACCGGCGGGACGGTGCGCGGCACCACCAGGGTGCGGTGCTCGACCGGCTGGGCGAGCGCGACGGACGGCAGGTCGGCCTTAACGGCCAGCAGCTCGGCCAGGAAGGCGCCGCCGTCGGCCGGCCGGGCGTCGGGGTCGCGCCGGGTGGCCCGAACCGCCAGCTCGTCGAGCGAGGCCGGGACGCCGTCCACGGCCGTCGAGGGCGGCGGCACGTCCTCGTGCACGTGCTTGTAGGCCACCGACAGCGGGCTGTCGCCGCTGTACGGCGGGGTGCCGGTCAGCAGCTCCCAGAGCAGCACCCCGGCGGCGTACACGTCGGTGCGGGCATCGGCGCTGCCGTGCTCCACCTGCTCGGGGGCCAGGTAGGCGACGGTGCCGATCAGCAGGCCGGTGGTCTGCGTGAGGTTGCTCGTCTCGACCGCCCGGGCCAGGCCGAAGTCCGCGACCTTGACGCGGCCGTCGTCGGCGAGCAGCACGTTCTCCGGCTTGACGTCACGGTGGACCAGCCCGGCCTCGTGGGCCGCGGCAAGGGCGCGCAGCACCGGCTCGAGCAACGCGACGGCCCGGGCGGGGGAGAGCGGCCCGCGCTCCTGCAGCAGCTGGCGCAGGTTGATGCCGCGCACGTGCTCCATGACCAGGTAGGCCAGGCCGGTGTCCCGGTCGGTGCCCTGGTCGTGGACGGCCACCACCTCGGGGGCGCTGACCCGGGCCGAGGCCTTCGCCTCCCGGGTGAAGCGGGCCACGAACTCCGGGTCGTCGGCGAGGGCCCGGTGCATGACCTTGACGGCCACCGTGCGGTCCAGCCGGGTGTCGGTGGCGAGGTAGACGGTGGCCATCCCGCCGCGTGCGATGACGCTGTCGAGGCGGTAGCGGTCGTCAAGGAGCCGTCCGACCAGGGTCGGTACGGCGTCCTCCGACATCGGGCCGGCAGTGGTCTCCATCGCTGCCTGAGTCTAGGTCGGGTGCGCCTCGCCGGCCGACAGGCGCGCCCTCAGCTGAAGCGCCGCTGCAGCAGCTTCACGTTCTTGATGTACTGGTGCGTCTGCGGCAGCAGACCGACCCGGCCCACCGAGCCCAGACCCTGGTAGTAGCCGGCGAGCGCCTTCTCCGTGCTGCCGGTGGCGCGCAGCAGGTCGCGCAGCAGCATGACGCCGGCCTCGACGTTGTCGGAGGCCGTGAGCAGGTCGAACGTCCGCCCGTGGATCCGGCCCAGCCCGCGGCCGGTGCTCGGCAGCACCTGCATCACGCCGATCGCGTCGACCGGCGACACCACCCGCTGCTGGAAGCCGCTCTCCTGGTAGGCCAGGGCGAGGGCGAGCGAGGTGGGGACGTCGTACCGGTCCGCCGCCGCCCGGATCAGCGCCCGGACCGCCGCCTTGCTCGGCACCGCCCGCTGGCTCAGGACGGCCCGGTGGTGGGCTGCGGAGCGCCCGACCGCGCCGTAGGTGCGTGTGCTGGTGGCGGGTGCCGGCGCGGCCGTGGCGCCGTACACCAGGCGCTGGCCGATGACGATGGTGTCGCCGCGCAGCCCGTTCTTGGCCCGCAGCCAGGACACCGAGTGGCCGAAGCGCTGGGCCAGCCGGGTGAGGTTGTCGCCCGGCTTGACGACGTGGACACGCGCCACCGTGCGGGCCGCCGCCGCGGCGGGCGCCGGCGTCGCGTTGCCGGGCAGCCGCAGCAGCGCCCCGGCGTAGATGGTGTCGCCGCTGAGCTGGTTGGCCTGCTTCAGCGCGGCCACCGTGGTGTGGTGCCGCTGGGCCAGCCCGCTGAGGGTGTCGCCAGGGCGGATCTTGATGATGCTGGGTGCGCCGGCGGTGACGACGGCGGCCAGCAGGACGAGCACGCCGACAGTGCGGGCGTTGCGGTTCATAGCGACAGCCTTCGATCGGTGGTTCCCCGTTGTCGACATTACGACTTGTGTGGCGCAGGTGGCAAGAGTGACTGCTGGGACGCCAGTGACATAACGGCCGCTCCGGGAGGAAGCGCCGCCGCGCGCCCTGCCCCTTCCGGTGATCCACGGAACCAGCGCCCACGTTCGGCGGGCTCAGATGGCGTCGCCGGTTCCGTGGATCACGGGGAGGGTGGTGGTGGAGCGCTGCCCCGGCCCCTTCCGGTGATCCACGGAACCAGCGCCCACGTTCGGAGGCCCCAGACGGCGTCGCCGGTTCCGTGGATCACGGGGAGAGCCGGCCGCTGTCGTGACCGCGCCACCGCCGGCGGCGCCGGTCTCCGGACGCGGGCCGCTCCGGCCCGGGCGGTGAGGACTAGAGTCGGCACCGTCAGACCGGGGAGCTCGCGGAGGCGGGCTGAGAGGCCGACCAGGACACCTGTCGGCGACCCGTACCACCCGATCGGGGTCATGCCCGCGTGGGGAGTCGCCGTCCATGCTCGACACCGACAGCCTGCACATCGCGGGCCGCGTCTTCAGCAGCCGTCTGCTGGTGGGGACCGGCAAGTTCCGGTCGCACGCCGTGATGCGGGACGCCCTCGTCGCCTCCGGCGCCGAGATCGTCACCGTGGCCCTGCGTCGGGTCGACCTGAGCCGGGCCGGCGAGGGCGACGTGCTCGACTTCGTCCCGCCCGCGATGACGCTGCTGCCCAACACCAGCGGCGCCGTCGACGCCGACGAGGCGGTCCGGCTGGCCCGCCTCGGGCGGGCCGCCACCGGCGCCGAGCTGGTCAAGCTCGAGGTCACCCCCGACCCGCGGACGCTGGCCCCCGACCCGATCGAGACGCTGCGGGCCGCCGAGCGGCTCGTCGCCGAGGGCTTCGCGGTGCTGCCGTACTGCTCGGCCGACCCGGTGCTGTGCCGGCACCTGGAGGAGGCCGGCTGCGCGACCGTGATGCCGCTGGGCGCCTGGATCGGCAGCAACCGGGGACTGCGCACCCGCGACGCGATCGAGGTGATCGTGGCGCAGGCCGGGGTGCCGGTCGTCGTCGACGCCGGGCTCGGGGTTCCTTCGGACGCCGCCGAGGCGATGGAGGTCGGTGCCGACGCGGTGCTCGTGAACACCGCCATCGCGGTGGCGCAGGACCCGGTGCTCATGGCCCGGGCCTTCGCGCTCGCCACCGAGGCCGGCCGGATGGGGTTCCTCGCCGGCCGCGGCGCGGTCCTGGAGACGGCCGAGGCGTCCTCGCCGCTGACCGGGTTCCTGTCATGAGCCAGCCCCGCGGCCGCTTCGCCGCCTACCTCGACGCGCTGCCCGCGCCGGTCGACGGCGACGTCGAGCTGGCGCTGGCCCACCCCTCCCTGGCGAGCCTGCCCACCCTGCTCAGCCCGGCGGCGGCGCCGTACCTGGAGCAGCTGGCGCAGCAGGCGCGGGAGGTGACGCTGCAGCGCTTCGGGCGGGCCGTCCGGCTGTTCGCGCCGCTGTATGTCAGCAACGCCTGCCTGTCGTCGTGCACCTACTGCGGCTTCTCCAAGGGCCTCGACGTCGCGCGCCGCACCCTCACCGTCGACGAGGTCGTCGCCGAGGCGGAAGTCCTGGTACGCCAGGGGTTCCGGCACCTGCTGCTGGTGTCGGGCGAGCACCGGATCGAGGTCAGTCAGGACTACCTGGTGGCCTGTGTCGAGGCGCTGCGGCCGATCGTCCCGTCGATCAGCATCGAGACGCAGACCTGGTCCGACGACACCTACGCCCGGCTCGTCGACGCCGGCCTCGAGGGCGCCGTGCACTACCAGGAGACCTACGACCGCACCCGCTACGCCGAGGTGCACACCGCCGGCTGGAAGCGCGACTACGACCGGCGGCTGGCCTCCACCGAGCGGGCCGCCGAGTCCGGCGTACGGCGCCTCGGCATCGGCGCCCTGCTCGGCCTGGCTGAGGACTGGCGGGCCGACGTGCGGGCGGTCGCCGAGCACGCGCTCTGGCTGCAGAAGCACTACTGGCGCACCGAGGTCACGGTGTCGCTGCCGCGCATCAAGCCGAGCGCCTCGGGGTTCCAGCCGCTGGTCCCGGTGACCGACGCCGAGTACGTGCAGGCGATGGCCGCGCTGCGGCTGGTCGCGCCCGAGGCCGGCATCGTGCTGTCGACCCGCGAGCCGGCGGTGCTGCGCGACGGGCTGGTGCGGATCGCGGTGACGACGATGAGCGCCGGCAGCTCGACCGAGCCGGGCGGCTACCTGCACCCGGGGGAGGCGCAGGAGCAGTTCGCCATCAGCGACGAGCGGTCCCCGGCCGAGGTGGCCGCGATGCTCGAGGCCGCCGGCTACGAACCGGTCTGGAAGGACGCCTTCGCCCTCCGGGGCTGACCCCTCCCCGGCTGACCCCTCCCTGGCTGACCCCTCCTCGTGATCCACGGAACGGGCGCCCACGTTTGGCGGCCCAAAAGAGGGCCGCCGGTTCCGTGGATCACCGGAGTTTGGCGTGGAGGTAGGCCTTCACGGCGGTCTTGGCCTCGGCCACCAGGGCCGGGTCGCCGGCCGGGTCGCGGCGGAAGGCCAGCGCCAGGATGGCGTCGCCGATCTCGACCGCCAGCCGCAGGACGTCGTCCGGCAGGTCCACCTCGCCGACCACCTGCCCGAGGGCGTGCGCGACGACCGCGTTGTTGTCGTGCTGCGGGTCGAGCGCCCGCAGCCCGACCACCGGACCCCCGAACGACAGCACCTGGAAGCCGGGCTCGTCCCGCGAGAACGCGACGTACAGGTCGACCACCGCGTCGACGGCCTGCTCCCAGCCGGGCGTCTCCAGGGCCGCCAGCCGGCGCGAGAAGCGCGCGAACGACCGGCGGGCAAGGGCCTCCACCACGGCGTGCTTGTCGGGGAAGAACTGGTAGAGCGAGCCGACGGACACGCCGGCGGCCCGGGCGATCCCGCTGGTGGTCAGGCCTTCGGTGCCGACCTCGTCGAGCAGGCCGGCGGCGGCGTCGAGCATCCGCTCCACGCGCAACGTGCTCCGGCGCTGCACCGGTGCGCGCCGGACGCTGCGCAACGGGCTCGTCATGCGCACCCTCCCTTGACCGTGATCGACAGAACGTGAACGATCCTCACATCAGGTCGTCCCCTTTGTCGAGGAGTGCCCCGCCGTGTTGAGCGCACGCGACCGTCTGCTGGCGGCGCTGTTCGCGTTCCAGCTGGTGGTCGTGGCGGTGCTCGGCCTGGTCCTCGTGCACGCGCTCGGCGCCCCCGACTCTCGCACGGTGACCGTGCAGCAGGTCCCCGGGCCCGGAGCCCCGACGGCCACCGGGTCCGCCCAGCCCTCCAGCGCGGCCACCCCCGGCAGCCAGCCCGGACGGAGCGTCACCACCACGACCGGCGGCAGCCAGGGCCCGGTGGCCCCCGGCACGGCCGACACCACCAGGCTCGCGCCGGGCGCGCCGATCAAGGTCGGCGCCATCGTCAGCCAGACCGGCGCGATCAACTTCGCGTCCAGCGCGCAGGCCACCAAGGCCTACTTCGACAAGGTCAACCGGGCCGGCGGCGTCAACGGCCACAAGATCGTGCTGGATCTGCGCGACGACCAGCTCGACGCCACCCGCGGCCGTCAGCAGGCCCAGCAGCTGCTCGCCGAGGGGGTGTTCGCCTTCGTCGGCTGGAACGCCCCCAACACCGAGAGCAACAACATCACGGCGTTCCTCGAGCAGAACAAGATGCCGCTGATCGGCGCCTACGGCCAGCAGGCCGAGTACCACTCGCCGTACGCCTTCGCCTTCAGCGCCAGCTACGGCCACTACGGCTTCCAGATGGGCAGCTACCTCGCCGAGCAGGGCGTCAAGAAGCCCGGGCTGGTCTACATCGCCAACAACAACCCGACCGCCGACAAGGCGCTGGTGGCCGCGTTCAAGGCCGGCTTCCGGAGCAAGGGCGTCACCCTGAACGACGCCCAGATCGTGTCGGTCGACGTCACCAAGCCGTCGTACGACGACGTCGTCACGCAGTTCCGGCTCGACCAGGTCGACGGCTTCGCCTCGCTGCTGGACCAGACCGCGTACAACCGGCTGCTGCAGGCGCAGGACCGGCAGGCCTACCACCCCAAGCACGCCGCCGACGCGCTGTTCCTCGACCCGTCGGTCGCGCACTCGGCGGCCACCGACGGCGTCTTCGTGGCCAGCGACTACGACTTCATCCAGGGCGGCGGACCGGCCGTCCAGGAGTACGTCGCCACGGTCAAGGCCGCGTTCGGCAGCCGGGCGCAGATCAACTACTTCGGCGAGCAGGGCTGGGTGGACGCGGCCGTGTTCGTGGCAGCGGTGAAGGCGATGGGCACCGACATCACCCGCGCCAACCTGCTCAAGGTGATGGACCGGCTCGACGGCAGGGGCGGCTTCGGGTTCACCAGCGACCTGAAGTTCGGCCCCGGGGTGCGGGACCTCAACCGCTGCATCAAGTTCGGCAAGGTGCTCGGCGGCAAGATCACGCGGACCACCGGCTGGCGCTGCGACGAGCAGCCGTTCTGATGGCGCCGCTGCCCCGCAAGGTCATGGTCAGCTACGGCGCCGGTGCCGTCGGCAACGGCGTCTTCGTCACGGTGCCCGGCCTGCTGCTGCTGTACTACCTCACCGACGTCGTCGGGGTCGGCGCCGGGCTGGCGGCGGTGGCGCTGTTCGTCCCGAAGCTCTGGGACGCGTTCGCCAACCCGCTGGTCGGCGGCATCTCCGACCGCAGCACCAGCCGGTGGGGCAAGCGCCGGCCGTTCCTGCTCGTCGGCGGGGTCGGCACCGCGCTCGGCTTCGTGCTGCTGTTCAGCGCACCCGGGTTCTCCTCGACGACGGTCACCGCGCTCTACGTCACGTTCGTCTTCACCATCGCCATGACCCTGTACGCCGTCTACTGCGTGCCGTGGTCGGCGATGCCGGCGGAGATGACGCCGGACTACCACGAGCGCACCCGGCTGATCTCGGTGCGGATGGTGCTGCTCACCGTCGGCATCCTGGTCGGCGGCGCGCTCGCGCCTGCGATCGCCGGCAAGCACGGCGACCGGGGCAGCTACGCGCTGATGTCTGTCGTGGTCGCGGTCATCCTGCTGGGCGCCTTCCTCACCGCCTGGTGGGGCACCCGCGACGCGCCCAGCACCCCGCCGCTGACCGGCCCGCGGCCGTCGCTGCGCGAGCAGTACCGGGTGGTCCGCGCCAACAAGCCGTTCGTGCAGCTGCTGCTGGGCTACTGCCTGCAGGCCGCCGGCCAGGCCGCGATGCTCACCGGTGCGCAGTACGTCGCCACCTACGTGCTCGACGACCCGCAGAAGTCGGCGCTGCTGTTCGTCTTCCTGGTCGCGCCGTGCGCGGTGATGATCCCGCTGTGGCGGCGGTTCTCGATCCGCCGCGGCAAGCTCACCGGCTACCTGCTCGCCACCACACTGTTCGGGTTGACCGGGCTGTCGCTGGTGTTCTGCCGCAGCGAGCCCGAGCTGCTCATCTACCTGCAGATGGTGCTGCTCGGCGTCGGCTACGCCGGCATGCAGCTGTTCCCGTACGCGATCCTGCCGGACCTCATCACCGAGCAGGCCGAGGGCGACGGCCGGGCCGGCATCTTCACCGGCGTCTGGCAGGGCGGCGAGACCATCGCGTTCGCGGTCGGGCCGGCGCTCTACAGCCTGGTGCTGTTCGCCTCCGGCTACGTCAGCCACTCCGCGGACGAGCGGATCGCCCAGCCCGGCAGTGCCCTGACCGGGCTGGTGCTGGCGTTCTCGGTGCTGCCCGCGGTGCTGACCCTGGCCAGCCTGCCGCTGCTGCGCCGCTACCGCGCCATCGACGCCTCGCTCGCGACCCGCGAGCTGGAGCCGGCATGACCCTGCCCGCCACCGGCCTGCCCCGCCACGAGGTGCTCGCCCGCCTCGGTCAGCTGCGCTCCCGCGACCTCGCCGCCCGCGGCGGCCGCACCTTCGCCTACGTCTACGACCCCGACCGGCCCGACATCGACGCCCTCGGTCACGAGGTCTACGCCAGCTTCCTGGACGTCAACGGCCTGGACCCGACGGTCTTCCCGTCGCTGCTGGCCATGGAGAACGACGTGGTCGCGATCGCCGCCGCGCACCTCGGCGGCGGGCCCGGCACGGTCGGCTCGTTCACCAGCGGCGGCACCGAGAGCATCATCCTGGCCGTCAAGGCGGCCCGCGACCGGGCCGGCCTGGACCGGCCGCAGGTGGTGCTGCCGGTCACCGCGCACGCCGCGTTCCAGAAGGCCTGCCACTACCTGGGTCTCGAGCCGGTGCTGGTCGACGTCGACCCCACGACCTTCCGCGCCGTGCCGGCCCTGGTCGAGGCGGCCATCACCGACCGCACCGTCCTCCTGGTGGCCAGCGCGGCGTCGTACGCGCACGGGGTCGTCGACCCGGTCGAGCAGATCGCCGCCCTCGGGCTGGAGCGCGGCCTCCCGGTGCACGTCGACGGCTGCATCGGCGGCTGGCTGCTGCCCTACTTCGCGCGGCTCGGCGTCGAGGTGCCGCGCTTCGACCTGTCGGTGCCGGGCGTGACGTCGCTTTCGGTCGACCTGCACAAGTACGCCTACGCGCCCAAGGGCGCCTCGGTGGTGCTGTACGACGACGCCGGGCTGCGCCGCAAGCAGTACTACGCGTGCGCGGACTGGACCGGCTACACGATGGTCAACGCCACCGTGCAGAGCACCAAGAGCGGCGGCCCGCTGGCGGCGGCGTGGGCGGTGCTGCACGCGGTCGGTGACGACGGGTATGTCGAGCTGGCCCGCAAGACGCTGACCGCGACCCAGCGGCTGGTCGAGGGCGTGGCGCTGATCCCCGGGCTGCGGGTGCTCGGCCAGCCGGAGATGGCCCTGGTCGCCCTCGCCAGCGACGACGTCGACGTGTTCGTGGTCTGCGACGAGATGGCGGCCCGCGGCTGGTACGTGCAGGCGCAGCTGGGCTACCGCGACCTGCCGGCCAGCATCCACCTCACCCTGACGGCCTCCAGCGAGGCCGTGGTGGACGCGCTGCTGGCTGACCTCGCGGCCTGCGTCGAGGACGTCCGGGGCGTGACCGGCGGCGACCCCGAGCTGCTGGCGGCGGTTGCCGGCCTCGACCCGGAGGCGCTCGGCGACGACGTGCTCGGCACGCTGCTGCCGCTGGCCGGCATCGAGCCCGGCGCCGGCCTGCCCGACCGGATGGCCGGCATCAATGCGCTGCTCGAGGCGATGCCGCCGCGGTTGCGGGAGCGGCTGCTGGTGGAGTTCCTCGGGCTGCTGTTCACGCCGGGCGGTGGCCATGCTCAGCGGTAGGGACCGGCTGCTGGCGGCGCTGTTCGCGGTGCAGCTGCTCGCGGTGCTGGTGTTCGGCCTGATCCTGGTGCGCGGCGCGGACCTCGGGCCGGCTCCCACCAGCACGCAGCTGCTCGCGCAGGCCACCGC
>JAOPVD010000301.1 GCA_025966295.1 Frankiales bacterium
GGTGGCGGTGCACGCCCCCAGCGGCTTCTTCAGCGCCCAGGGCGGCTTCGAGTTCCCCGCGCTGCTCGGGCTGTCGTCGGCGGCGCTGGCGCTCACCGGGCCGGGCGACTGGTCGGCGGACGCGGTGATCGGCCACCGGCTGAACCGGCCCTGGATGGCCCCCGCCGCGCTGCTGGCCTCGGCCGTCGGGTCGGCGGTGGTCCTGCTCCGCCGCCGCCAGGCCGTGGCCGCCGGCGAGGCCTACCCGGAGGCGCAAGCCCCGGCCGACAGCCCGCAGACGCCGGCGGCGGCTCCCGCGCCTCAGTAGTCGCGCTCAACCGGGTGCGCCCGGTCCTCCGGTGGAGGCAACCTTGGGGCCGGCGGCGGCGTCCTGACCCCGAAGCCCGCGGCGGAACAGAGCGTCCGCAGCGGATGTTGTGACGGGCAACGAGAGGCAGGAACCGGTGGGCATCGTCCAGGGGCTCAAGCACGAGCTTTGGCGACCGCAGGAGCACCAGGTGCTGGTCCGCCGCTCCCCCGGCTGGGGCTGGGGCTGGACGATCAACTTCGCCGAGGTGCAGCGCCGACTCAACCGTCGGGACCGCGCCTGACCGACCACGGCTGCCGTCCGCGACCGGCAGCGATGACGGAGGTCACTGCCCCAAAGTGGTGACTGTCGGTCATCTCCGAAATACCCTTTGTTATAGGCACGCGCACTGAGCTCGGACCGAGCGGATGCGCCCAGCCGGCGCTGTGCCAGCTCTCCCAGACCGGACCCGCGCACGGCCGGGTGCCGGATCCCTCGCTGCGGCGGGGGTCGACAGCCCCTCCTAACCCCCCGAGGAGTTCCTCAATGCCGGACAACCTGGCGGCCCGCCTCGGCCGCTGGAGCGCAGCCCACTGGAAGACCGCGGTGTTCGGATGGCTCGCCTTCGTCCTGGCCGCGTTCGTCCTCGGCAGCGCCGCCGGGACCCACGAGCTCAGCGACGCCGACATGGCGTCCGGCGAGAGCGCGGTGGCGCAGCGGATCATCGCGGAGGCGGACTTCGACGACCACGCCAGCGAGAGCGTCCTGATCCACAGCGACCGGCTGTCGAACCGCTCGCCGGAGTTCGCCGGCGTCGTGGCCGACGTGGCCAAGCGGCTGACCGCGCGCAGCGACGTGCTCGCCGTGCGGGCGCCCCTCATACCGGAGGCCGCGGCGCTGCTGTCGAAGGACGGGCACTCGGCCGTGGTCCAGTTCGACGTGGCGGGTGACCCCAAGACCGCAGTCGACCGCATCGAGCCGCTGATCGGGGCGGTGGCGCAGGCCCAGCAGGCCCACCCCGACTACGTCGTCTCGGTCTTCGGTGGCGCCAGCGCCGCCCACCAGCTGGACAAGGCCGTCAGCCAGGACATGCAGAAGGCCGAGCGGCTCTCGCTGCCGGTCACCCTCGTGATCCTGCTGCTGTCGTTCGGAGCGCTGGTCGCGGCCAGCATCCCGGTGCTGCTGGCGATCACGGCGGTGATCGGCAGCCTCGGCCTGTCGACGCTGGCCAGCCACCTCGTCCCCTCCAGCAGCTCCACGTCCGCGGTCATCCTCATGATCGGCATGGCCGTCGGCGTGGACTACTCGCTGTTCTACCTGCGCCGCGAGCGCGAGGAGCGGGACGCCGGCGCGGACCCCCGCACGGCGCTGCTGCGGGCCGCCGCCACCAGCGGGCACGCGGTGCTGGTCTCGGGCGTCACGGTCCTCATCGCGATGGCCGGGATGCTCATCGCCGGCAACCCGATCTTCACCTCCATGAGCGTCGGCACCATGCTGGTCGTCTTCGTCGCCATGGTCGGCTCGGTGACCGCCGTCCCGGCCCTGCTGGGCCGACTCGGCCACAACGTCGAGAAGGGCCGCCTGCCGTTCCTGGGCCGCCGTCGCGGCCGTGACGGCGCGGCGCAGGGCCGGATCTGGGGCGCCATCCTGACGCCCGTGCTCCGCCGACCGCTGGTCGCGGCCCTGGGCGCCGGGCTGTTCCTCGTGGCCCTCGCCCTGCCAGGGCTGGACATGCGCACCCAGCTGCCCGGCTACGCCGACCTGCCGGAGAACCTCAGCGTCACCAAGACCTACAACGCCCTGCAGAAGGCGTTCCCCGGCGCCTCCGAGCCGGCGTACGTGGTCGTCAAGGCGAAGGACGTGACGGCCCCCGCGGTCGCCGGCGCGATCGAGAAGCTGCACCGCCAGGCGGTCACCTCCGGTCAGATGTCGGAGCCGGTGCAGGTCCAGGTCAACCAGGCCAAGACCGTCGCCATGGTCTCGGTGCCGCTCGCCGGCAAGGGTCAGGACAGCGTCTCCAACGCGGCCCTGACCGAGCTCCGCACCAAGGTCGTGCCCGCCACCGTCGGCCAGCTGCCGGGCGTGGAGGTCGCGGTCACCGGGCAGACCGCCGGCACCGCGGACTTCAACACCCGTATCCAGGAGCGCGCCCCGTGGGTGTTCGGCTTCGTCCTCGGGCTGGCCTTCCTCCTGCTGCTCATGACGTTCCGGTCGCTCGTGGTGCCAGCCAAGGCGATCCTGCTCAACCTACTGTCGGTGGGCGCCGCCTACGGCATCCTCGTCGGGGTCTTCCAGCGCGGCTGGGGAGCGTCCCTGCTCGGCGTCCAGGGGTCGCACCCGATCGCGTCGTGGCTCCCGATGTTCTTGTTCGTGATCCTGTTCGGGCTCTCGATGGACTACCACGTCTTCATCCTGAGCCGGGTCAAGGAGCTCGTGGACCGCGGCCACTCGACCGTCGACGCGGTCGAGCAGGGCATCCGCAGCACGGCCGGGACCGTGACCAGCGCGGCCGTGATCATGGTGGCGGTGTTCGCGATCTTCGCCTCGCTGCAGCAGCTGGAGATGAAGCAGATGGGCGTCGGCCTGGCCGCCGCCGTGCTCATCGACGCGACGATCATCCGGGGCGTGCTGCTGCCCGCCAGCATGAAGCTGCTCGGTGAGTCGAACTGGTACCTGCCGTCCTGGCTCCAGTGGCTGCCGGGCGGGCACCGCGGGCTCGACGACCTCCCGGTCGTGCCCAGCCCGCGGCAGGAGGCGAAGGGCACCGTCCCGGTCTGAGTAGCGGCGGCTCCGGATCGCGTCAGGCCGGAGGCCGGGTGGCCAGGGCGACGGTCAGCTGCAGCACGACCTCCGGGTCGGCCAGCTGCTCGCCGTACAGCTCGCGCAGCTGGGTCATCCGGTAGCGCACCGTCTGCGGGTGCACGTGCAGGTCCGCGGCGACGTCCTCACGACGGCCCTGGTGCAGCAGCCAGGAGCGGAGCGTCTCGGCGAGGCGCGCGGCGGTGCCCGGCTTGAGGTCCGCGAGCGGGGCCAGTGCCTGCGCGCGCAGGTCCGCGAGCGCTTCGGGGTCGGCCGTCAGCACCAGGGCCGTGAGGTGCGCCTCGGTGTCGACGGGCTCGTCGCCGAAACCGGAGCCGACCATCCGCACGGCCCGGGTGTACGACGAGCTCGCGGCCGCCCACGGCCGGCTCGGGCCGAGGACCCCGGGCCTGCCTCGCAGCCGCCGCAGCAGGGCCGGCCGGGCGTCCGGCACCAGCAGCACGTCGATGTCCTCCAGCCCGACGAGGTCACCCGGGACGCTCAGCGTGCGGGCGTCCAGCAGCGCGAGGGTGTCCCGGGTCCGGGCCGACGGCAGCAGCACGACCGTGAGGTCCTGCGGCGGGTCCCAGTCGGCCCGCTCCGCCAGGATGAGGAGCCCGTCCAGCGCGGTGCCCGACAGCAGGGCCTGTCCCAGCCGCTCGCGGTACTGCTGACGGACCCGGCCGGACGTGGCGAGCTCGTCGGTATGGCCGGCGACGCTGGCGGCCGACAGCTCGTCGATGAAGGCGAACACGAGCTCGGCGAAGCGCGCCACGGTGGCGGCCGGCAGCCCCCGCTCCACGGCAGTCGCGGACATCTCCCGCCAGGCGACCCTGGCGCCCACCCGGTAGGCGGCGAGCAGCGCGTCCATCGTGCGGCCGCTGCGGGCCTCGCCGCGGCCGAGGGCGTAGGCACCCTCCCGGGCGGGGCCCAGGGGCGCGCTGTCACCGGCCTGGCTGGCCAGCCGCAAGAAGCCGGCCAGCGCCATCTGGACCGCACCTTGGATGGTGGCGCCCATCTCGCCCCGGAAGGCGTGCGCGTACTCCGGCACCTCCGCGGTGAGCGCCTCGACGGTGTGCTCGGCGACCACCGGCAGCTGGGCCCGCAGCCCCTCCAGCACGGCGGGTTCCAGCGCAAACGCGCTCATGTTGTCTTCTGCGAACAAGAACCTGCTGCGTTCCCACCCTTCATGGGCAGGACTCTAGCACTGCTGAGTAGCCAGACTGGGCGCATGACGACAGCCACCCCCCTGCGACTCCGCCTGCGCGACCGGGTCGCGCGGGTCGCCGAGCTGGTGGCCACTCCCCTGGTGCCCGCCGACTTCGTCGACCTGGTCGACCCGCTGCGCAACGGCGCGGACCTGCGGGCCCGCATCGTCGCGGTCACGGCCGAGACCGCCGACGCCGTCACCATCGAGCTGCGCCCCGGGCGCGGCTGGCGCGGCCACACCGCCGGTCAGTACGTCCGCATCGGCGTCGACGTCGACGGTGTCCGCCAGTGGCGCGCCTACTCCGTCACCTCCTCCACCGCCGCCAGCTTCACCATCACGGTCAAGGCCATCCCGGACGGCCTGGTCAGCAACCACCTGGTACGACGGGCGGTGGCCGGCACGGTCGTGCAGCTCGACCAGGCGGCCGGCGAGTTCGTGCTCCCGGCGGCCCTTCCGGCCAAGGCGCTGTTCGTCACCGCGGGCAGCGGGATCACGCCGGTCATGGGGATGCTGCGCAGCACCTCGCTGGCCGACGTGGTGCTCGTGCACTCGGCGCCCACCGCGGACGACGTCATCTTCGCTGCGGAGCTGCGCGGGCTCGCTGCCTCCGGCCTGCTGCGCCTGGTGGAGAAGCACACCGACACCGACGGCATGCTCACGACCGACGAGCTCGCCGCCCTGGTGCCCGACCTGGCCGAGCGTGAGGCCTGGGCCTGCGGGCCGACCGGGATGCTGGACGCCCTCGAGGCCTGGTGGCCCACCGACCGGCTCCACACCGAGCGCTTCCGTCCCTCGGTCCTCGTCACCGGGGAGGGCGGCAGCGTGACCTTCGCCCGCACCGGCACCGTCGTCGAGGCCGACGGTGCGACCCCGCTGCTCGACGCCGGCGAGGCTGCCGGGGTGCTCATGCCGTCCGGGTGCCGGATGGGAATCTGCTTCGGCTGCGTCCTCCCCTTGCGCGAGGGCGCCGTGCGTGACCTGCGCACCGGCGACATCACCACCGCCGCCGTCGGCGACGGCGTGCTCATCCAGACCTGCATCTCGGCTGCGGCCGGCGCCTGCGACCTCGACGTCTAGGAGACCTGACATGACCGCGATCCAGAAGAAGCCCGACAACGCCATCGCCCACCTGAGCCCGGCCGACATCGAGGAGCTCGGCCGCGCGCTCGACGCGATCCGTGAGCAGGTCATCGGCTCGCGTGGCGCCGACGACGCGGCGTACATCCGCAAGGTCATCGACGTGCAGCGCAAGCTGGAGCTGACCAGCCGCGCGGTGCTGCTGTTCTCGCTGTTCCCGCCGGCCTGGCTGGCCGGCACCGCCGGGCTCTCGATCGCCAAGATCCTCGAGAACATGGAGATCGGGCACAACGTCATGCACGGCCAGTGGGACTGGATGCGCGACCCGAAGATCCACTCGACGACGTGGGAGTGGGACAACGCCACGCCGTCCGACATGTGGAAGCACTCGCACAACGAGCTGCACCACACCTACACGAACGTCCTCTGCCGTGACAACGACCTCGGCTACTGGATCATGCGCGTCGACGAGGACCAGAAGTGGTCGCCGTTCTACCTCGCCCAGCCGCTCTG
>JAOPVD010000325.1 GCA_025966295.1 Frankiales bacterium
TGCTGGCGGCGCTCGGCAGCCCGATGCCGGTCCGCCTGAGCTTGCACGTGTTCTTCGTCGGGCAGATCGGCAAGTACCTGCCCGGCAACGTCTTCGCGGTCGCGGCGCAGGCCGAGCTGGCGCGCGACCACGGCGTGCCCCGCAGCCGGGTCGTCACCGCGGGGCTGGTCTTCCTGGGTGTCCTGACCGCGACCGGGCTGCTCGTGGCAGTGGCGCTGCTGCCGTTCACCAGCCCGGACGTGCTCCGCCGGTACTCCTGGGCGCTGCTCGCGCTGCCGGTCGGGGCCGTGGCCCTGGTGCCGGCCGTCCTCAACCGGCTCGTCGGGGTCGCCCTGCGGCTGACCCGCCGGCCCCCGCTCGAGCAGCCGCTGTCAGCCCGGCACCTGGGCGCGGCCGTCGGTTGGGCGCTCGTGATGTGGGCGCTGTACGGCCTGCACGTCGTCCCGCTGGTGCTGGCCCAGCCCCACGACCAGGGCGCCAACGTGCTGCTCGCCGCCACCGGCGGCTACGCGCTGGCCTGGACCGCCGGCTTCCTGTTCGTCATCGCCCCCGCCGGGGCGGTGGTCCGCGAGGCGGTGCTCGTGCTCGCGCTGGCCGGCATCTCGCACCAGCCGGAGGCGCTGGCCGTCGCCCTGGTCAGCCGCGGCGTGCAGACCTTCGGGGACCTGCTGTGGGCCGCCGTCGGGGCCGCGCTGCGCCCGCGGCCGGCGGTGCCCGCGGCCTGAGCCGCCGCAAGCGGACGAAATCGGACACCGCTCGCGGCCAGGTCGCGGCGCGCTGACCTCCGATCCTGTGCGAACCTGCAGGTCACGGGCAGTGCCGGGCCGGTCAAGGGACCGGCCGGGACTGCCGAACCGACGAACAGACGCCTTCGACCCCAGGAGCCCAGTTCCGTGCCTGCCCTGCCTTCCCGTCACCTCGCCTGGACGGCTCTGTCCGCGCTGCTCGCCAGCCTGGTGGTGCTCGGCGGGGCGGTCGGGCCGGCGCACGCCGAGGAGATCGCGGTGCCGTCGCCCAACGGCAGCTTCGCGCTCGAGGGGCACGGCTGGGGCCACGGCCGGGGCATGTCGCAGTACGGCGCGCAGGGCGCCGCGAGCCTGTCGAAGACCGCGGACCAGATCACCGCCTTCTACTACCCCGGCACCGCCAAGACCGTGCTGCCCAGCGCCAACATCCGGGTGGTGCTGCTGGCCGATGAGGGCAAGGACCTGCAGGTGCTGCCGGCCTCCGGCATGGTCGTCACCGACACCGCGACCGGTGCCAAGGCGACGCTGCCGAGCGGGCCGACCCGCTGGCGGGTCACCATCGACAGCGCCGGGCAGCACATCGCCTCCCTGACGGGCAGCACCTGGACCCCGTACAAGCTGGGGAACAAGACCGCCTTCGCCGGTCCGGTGCGGTTCAGCGCGCCGCTGGTGCGGGTGCTGTTCCCGGACGGCTCCAGCCGTGAGTACCGCACCGCGGTGCAGGCCGCCAAGCGGACGCCGACGCAGATCTACTCCGTCGCGGTGATGCCGCTCGACCAGTACCTGTTCGGCGTCGTGCCGCGCGAGTCCTCCGCCTCCTGGAAGCCGGCTGCCCTGGAGGCCCAGTCGATCGCGGCCCGCTCCTACAGCGCCTGGAAGCGCGCGAACGCCCCCAAGGCGCAGGCCTTCGACATCTGCGACACCACCCAGTGCCAGGTCTTCGGCGGCACGAACCACTACAGCAAGAGCGGGACGAAGACGGCCCTGGAGTACACCAGCACCAACGACGCCGTGCGCGCGACGGCCGGCGCGGTGCGCACCTACGACGGCAAGACGATCTTCGCGGAGTTCTCGGCCAGCAACGGCGGCTGGAGCACCGACGGCGGCCTGCCCTACCTGAAGGCGCAGCGCGACGACTGGGACGGTGTCACCGGCAGCTCGGTGCACTCCTGGAGCGCGACGGTGACCGCCGCCCAGCTGCAGGCCCGGTACCCGGCGGTGGGCAAGCTGCTGCGGCTGCGGGTGACGGCCCGCGACGGCAACGGCGAGTGGGGCGGCCGCGTCAAGCAGGTCGTCCTCGAGGGCGTCGACAGCAGCGGCGCCGCCACCTCGGTCACGACCACCGGTGCCGGGGTCTACAACGCCAACTCGTGGCCGGGCTCGGCGAACGGCATGCGCTCGAGCTGGTGGCACGTCAAGCCGGCCTTCAACGGCGCCGTGGTCGCGAAGTCGGGCGTCCCGTCGCTGGTGCAGTCGCCCGGCGTCAGCCGCGGCCAGCTGGCCGTGCAGCTCAAGAACACCGGCACCGAGCCATGGCCGGTCTCGACGGTGCACCTCACGCTGGCCGGTTCGCCCGGCAAGGCCGACCCGCTGGTCGGCGGCAGCACCCGGCCCGGAGCCTTCAGCAAGAACGTCACCACCCCGGGCGCCTCCGCGGTCCAGGTCGGGGAGGTCGCGGAGTTCCGCTTCCCGCTCACCGGCGACGGCGTCGCACCCGGCAACCAGGCCCGCAGCTACCGGCTGCGGCTGGGCAGCGGCGCGGTCTTCGGCCCGGTGCTGGCCTGGACGGTGCCGGTCGCAGCCCCGGTGTTCCGGGCCACGGGCGGCAAGGCGGTCCCGGTCCCCGGGGCGGCCGCGCCGGTTGCCGACGCCCCGCCGGCCGTCTTCGCCGACGGCTACACGGTCGTCGTCCCGGTCGACGGCGCCACCACGGTCCGGCTCCCGGCCACCAACGCCGGCAACGTCGCCTGGCCGGCCGGCGGCGTGGTCCGACAGGGCACCTCCAACGCGCGCAACCGCACCAGCCCGTCGGCCGGGTCCGACTGGGTCTCCGGCAGCCGCCCGGTCGCCCTCGGCGGCAGCACGGCGGTCGGTCCCGGCAAGAGCGGCACCTTCGACGTGGTGCTGCACGGCAACAACCGCCCGGTCGGCCGCACCTACGAGGCCTTCGAGCCCGTCTGGGACGGCGAGCACTGGCTCGACGGCGCCGCCAAGACGCTGGCCGTCGTCCGCGTCGACTCCCGGGTCCCGCGGCTCGCCGAGGTCGCGTCCGCGCCGGCGGCCACCACCGTGCTCAACCACCCGGACGGCACCGCGACCCTGCGGCTGCTGCTGCGCAACCTGGGTGGCGCGGCCTGGGAGGTCGGCGCGGAGGGCCTGACGACCGGCTCCGCCTCGCCGTTCGCCACCTCCGCATGGTCCTCCACCAGCCGGCCGCCGGCGCTGGCCCGCAACGCGAGCCGGCCGGGCGTGACGACCGTGCACCCCGGTGAGCTGGGCGAGTGGCGGGTCCCGGTGCAGGCCTTCAAGGTCGCGGCCGGCAACCACACCCTGAAGCTGCGTCCGGTGGGCCCGTCCGGCGCCTACGGCCCCACCTCGAGCACCACCATCACCGTCAAGAAGGCGGTCTTCTCCGGCAAGGTCGTGGCGGTGCACCCCAAGGTCGTGCTCAGCCGCACCGGCACCGCCCGCACCTGGTACGACGTGCAGAACACCGGCAACGTCAGCTGGGCGCTCGGCGGCCGGGTGCGGTCCGAGTCGCTGATCAGCAAGGGCTCGCCGTCGCGGCACAGCTCCTGGCTGTCGGCCCTGCGGCCCGGCACCATCCTGCAGAACCTCACGGTGCCGGGCGCCAAGACCGTCGCGCCCGGCCAGACGGCCCGCTTCCTCGTGACGATCGCCGGCAACGACCGGGCGCCGCAGACCACCACCGAGCCGTTCGGGGTCGTCTGGGAGGGCTGGACCCGCACCGGGCTGCGGATCAACCTCAGCTACCAGATCAAGTAGGTAGCCTGCCGCCCGTGCGGGTCGGCGTCCTCCTCGAGCAGTGCCTTGCGCCCGTCCCCGGGGGCACCGGGCGCTACAGCCGCGAGCTGGCCCTCGCGCTCGCCCGCACCGC
>JAOPVD010000005.1 GCA_025966295.1 Frankiales bacterium
CACCGCCGGCGGGGCCCTGGCCGGCCACCGGCCGGTGGTGCTGCTCGCCTGGCCCGCCAACGACGTCCTGGCCCGGCTGCGGGTCGGTGACAGCGTCGGGCTGCGGCCGGTCAGCCGGGCCACCACCGACGCCGCCGGCCGGTACGCCCTGAAGCTCGCCGACCTGGCGGCGCTGGCGCCGGTCACGGCCGCGGACGGCCTGGTGAACTTCGAGCTGCTCAGCGCGACGCCGACCGACGTGGCCAGCTGGAGCTTCGGCGCCCGCGTCGTCGGTGCCCACGGCGTACCGGCCCTGGTCGACGCCGGGGGAGCGGGGCGGCTCGTCGCCCACGCCCCTGAGCTGCGGGCGGCTGTGCACCGCACCGCCCGGACCGTGGCGGCGGACGGGGTCAGCCGGCAGGCCGGCTGCACCTCGCGGCTGGAGCAGGACCTCGGCCTGCACAAGGCGGTCGGCGGCCAGACGACCTCCACCACGACCGGCGTCACGCACCGGTTCATCTACGGCCGGTCCGCGACCAGCCAGCTCGGGGTCGGGCTGTCGGGTGACGGCAAGGTCGGGTCCTGGAAGCGGAACGGCACCGAGGCCAAGGCGTCGGCGGGCAGCCAGAGCTACACCGCCCAGGGCAGCAGCACCGCGATGCGGTACCTGGTGCAGTGGCGCTTCGCCAAGTTCTACGTGTCCTGCTACGACCCGGCGTCGTACGTCACGGTCAGCCGGTACGAGGCCCGGACGACGTCGTGGACGGGCGGCACCTTCTACCAGCGGGTCGGCTACCCAGGCGCCAGCTGGTGCGTGCCGGAGTCGAAGGGGGCGACCTTCACCCAGTCCTCGACCAAGCAGCACACCTTCGAGACCGGCTACGCCGTGAAGGGCGTGCTCGGGATCGACCTGTCCGCCCAGACCGGCTTCTCCTCGACCGCGGAGGTGAGCTTCGACTTCGTCGGCGCCAGCCGCAGGCTGTGCGGCAGCGCTGACTACCCGGGTGCCGGAGGGCCCTCGCAGCTTGTCGCCAAGGCCTAGGTCCTCGGTGGCTGTGGCGCTGCTGCTGGCAGCGTGCAGCAGCCCGTCCCACGGACCCGGCCCCCAGGTCGGTGGCCCGCTGCAGAGCTCGGAGGTCAGCTACCGGCTGTGCCTGCCGGCGGCGGCCTCGCACAAGGCCACGATCGGGTTGGACGTGCTGCGCAACGACAGCGGGCGGGTGGTGACGGTGCGCGGCGTGGCGCTGCGCCGGCCGAAGGGGCTGCGGCTGGAGCGGGCGCTGCTGGTGCCGTTCCAGAACGGCGCCACCCTGGTCGGCAACATCTCGGGCTTCCCGCCGCCCGGCATCGACAAGCGTCCCGAGTGGCACCAGCGCACCGAGGCGAGGAACGCCGAGATCCCGTCGTCGGCGCAGATCTGGAACCTGGTGCTGGAGGTCGGCGTGCCCGACGGGCGCGGCACGGCGGACGGGGTGGACGTCGTCTACCGCAGCGGCGACACCACCTACCTGTGGAAGAACAGCACCGCGTTCGACGTCCGCGCAGCCCCGCACACTTGCTTCTGAGCCACCCCCTCCACCCCACCCCCCCGGTGATCCACGGAACCGGCGCCCCTCTTTCACCGCCCAAAACGTGGGCGCCGCTTCCGTGGATCACCGGAGCAGGGGGCGGGGTGGGTGTCTGATGGGCGACAGGCGTCGTACGTCGGTTGCGGGGTGTTGGTGATGGCCGATCGGCCGAACAGTCGCCTTCGTAGGAAGTCACCGCTACCCAAGGGGAACAGCCATGTCGATCACGCTGCCGCGCTCCCGGCGCCGCGCCACCGGAGGGCCCGCCTTCGCCGCCGCTGCCGCCGCTGCCCTCGTCCTCGGCCTGTCGGGGGCCGCGGTCGCTGCCGGCACCCACCCGAGCGCCACCGCGCTGAAGGCCAGCCGGGCCACTGCGGTGACCGGCCAGTCGGTGACCTTCACGGCCTCGGTCCCGACCAGCGCCGCGACCGCGCCGACGGGCAGCGTCACCTTCACGGTCGACGGCGTCGCGCAGCCGGTCGTCGCGCTGACCGCCGGCAAGGCCGTCCTGAAGCGGGCGTTCACCGTCGGCAACCACAGCGTCCAGGCCGCGTACGGCGGCGACGCCACCTACGCGGGCAGCAGCTCTCCGGCGGTGGCCGTGGCGGTGGGCAAGGCCGCCACCGTGGCGCTGGTCTCGTCGTCCGCCAACCCCGGCGAGGTCGGGCGCGCGGTGAAGTTCCAGGCCAAGGTCAACGCGGCCAGCCCGGGCAAGGGCGTCCCGACCGGCACCGTCACCTTCACCGTCGACGGCGTCGCGCAGCCGGCGGTCGCCCTGGTCGCCGGTACGGCCAAGACCACGGCGACCTTCAAGACCACCGGCAGCCACCCGGTCAGCGCCGCCTACTCCGGGGACGCGAACTACCTCGCCAGCACCTCGGCGGCGTACAGCGAGACCGTCAACCCGGCCGCTCCGGTGACCACCACGACGAAGCTGTACTCCTCGCTCAACCCCTCCACCGTCGGGCGCACGGTGACCTTCCTCGCCAAGATCCAGGCCGGCACCGGCGCCAACCCGACCGGCACGGTGACCTTCACCATCGACGGTGTCGCCAAGCCGGCCGTGGCGGTGGCGTCGAGCAAGGCCAGCTACAGCACTGCGTTCGCCACCGCCGGTGCGCACACGGTGTCGGCCTCCTACAGCGGCGCCGCCGGCTACCGGCCCAGCACCGCACCGGCGCTGACCCAGAACGTCAGCTAGCTCTTGACCGAGCCTCCCGCACCGGTTCTGCAGGAGCCACCGCGGCCCGGGCCGCCCGGGTCCTCGCCCGGGCGGCCTCGGGACGCGAGGCTGCCGCTCATACCGGTGCGGGGCCCGCGGGTGCGGCTGCTGCTCGCCAGCGCCCTGATGCTGTTCCTCGAGCTGGCCCTGATCCGGTGGACGGCCGCGAACATCCTGCACCTCGGGTACTTCTCGAACTTCGTGCTGCTGGGCTCCTTCCTCGGCGTGGGCATCGGGTTCCTGCGGGCCGGTCAGAGCCGGCGCGCGCCGCTGTACTTCCCGGCCGCCCTCGCGCTGCTGGTGGCGGCCGTGCTCGCCTTCCCGGTCACCGTCGACCGCGGCGGCTCGGACCTCATCTTCTTCACCTCGCTCAGCGCGAAGGGCCCACCGCCGTGGGTCGCGCTGCCCGTCGTGTTCGTCGCGGTGGCGGTCATCATGGCCGGGCCCGGCGAGCTGGTGGGCCGCTGCTTCCTGGAGCTGCCCCGGCTGGAGGCGTACCGGCTCGACCTGCTCGGCAGCCTGCTCGGGATCGGCTCGTTCACGGTGCTGTCGTTCCTGCGGGCGCCGTCGGTGGCCTGGGGCGCGATCGTGGCCGGGCTCATCGTCGCCCTGCTGGCGACCCGCCGCCGGCTGCTGCTCGTCGGCGTCCCGGTCGCCCTGCTGGTCGCGCTGCTCACCGTGGAGACGCTCGGCGCCGGCATCAGCTGGTCGCCGTACTACAAGATCCGCACGACGGAGCGCACCGTCGACGGCCACCGCGTGCTCAGGGTGGCGGTGAACGGGGTGCCGCACCAGAACGCGATGAACGCCGAGACCAAGGCAGTGCTGGACCCGCGGTACGCGCTGCCCTACGAGCGGATGCGACGCACCTCGCCGGGCCGGGTGCTCATCGTCGGCGCCGGCACCGGCACCGATGTGGCGTTCGCGCTGTCGCGCGGGGCGACCCGCGTGGACGCCGTCGAGATCGACCCCCGGCTGCAGCAGATCGGGGCGCAGCGCCACCCCGACCAGCCGTACGCCGATCCACGGGTGGTCGTGCACATCGACGACGGTCGGGCGTTCCTGGAGCGCAACCGCGCCCGCTACGACCTCGTCGTGTTCGCGCTGCCGGACTCCCTGACCCTGGTGGCGGGGGCGAGCTCGCTGCGGCTGGAGAGCTACCTGTTCACCCTGCAGGCGCTGCGGTCGGTGCGTGAGCACGTGGCGCCCGGCGGCGCGTTCGCGATGTACAACACCTACCGCGAGGACTGGCTGGTGGGCCGGCTCGTCCGCACCGTCTCGGAGGCGTTCGGCCACGCCCCGTGCGTCGATCTGCGGGGCCGGGTGCAGGCGGTCATCACCGTCGGCGCGACCCCGGCGGACCAGCGCTGCGCCGCGTCCGTGGTGCCCGCCGGCCCGGCGGCCGTCACCGACGACCGGCCGTTCGTCTACCTGCTCGGGAACTCCATCCCGGGCTTCTACCTGGTCACGCTCGGCGGTGTGCTGCTGCTCAGCCTGCTCGCGGTCCGGCTGGCCGGGGGGCCGCTGCGCCGGATGGCGCCGTACCGGGACCTGTTCCTGCTCGGCGCGGCGTTCCTGCTGCTGGAGACCCGGAGCGTCACCGGCTTCGCGCTGCTGTTCGGGACGACGTGGGTCGTCAATGCCGTGGTCTTCGCCGGCGTGCTGCTCGTGGTGCTGCTGGCCGTCGAGGTGACCCGGCGCTGGACCCGGCCGCCGCCGTTGCGGGTGGTGTACGCGCTGCTGCTGGGCTCGCTGGTGCTGGGCGCGCTGGTACCGCCGGGTGCACTGCTCGGGCTGCCGGTCGTGCCCCGGGCGCTCGTCGCGGTGCTGCTGGCGTTCCTGCCGATCTTCTTCGCCAACCTGGTCTTCGCCCGCCGCTTCACGCAGACGGCGGATGCGACGGCGGCGTTCGGTGCCAACCTGCTGGGCGCCATGGTGGGGGGCTGCCT
>JAOPVD010000013.1 GCA_025966295.1 Frankiales bacterium
GTCGCCGACCCGGTTCCGGAGCCGATGGACTTCCCCGAGGTGGAGCCGCCGGTGCCGGCCGCCGCCGGCCTGCCCGACGCCGCCGAGCCGCTCCCGGAGCGGGCCCCGCTCGACCAGCCCGAGCCGACCCCGTGGGTGCCCGAGCCGCTGCCCGAGAGGGCGCCCCTCGACGAGCCCGAGCCGCTCGGCCTGCCGGACCCCGCCGACGACCCCGAGCCCCCGCTGGGCCCGCCTGGTGAGGGCACCGCGACGCCGTACGACGATCCGACCCGCGGCCCGACCCGGTGACCCACCCCGCACCCCCTGCTTGCGTCATCGAAGGTGGCCCAGCGCCCCGCGGCCGCGCGATGACGCACGGCGGTCCGACCCCAGCCCACCCCGCTCACGTCATCGAAAGCGGCCGGGCGCCCCGCGGCCGCACGATGACGCACGCGGGGTGGGGGGTGGGGACGTCAGCGCGGTGAGCACCGCCCTGGAGCTGACCGTGGACGTCGCCGCGCCGGTGGCGCGGACCTGGGCCGGCGCGGTCGACTGGGCCGGTCAGGGCGACTGGATGCTGGGCACCCGGGTCCGCGGGACCGCGCAGGACGGTCGGGGCGTGGGGGGCGGCGTCGAGGCGTTCACGGGGCTGGGGCGGCTCGGCTTCCGCGACACCATGGAGATCACGCTCTGGGAGCCGCCGTACCGCTGCAACGTGCGGCACACCGGCCGGGTGGTGCGGGGGACCGGCGCGTTCGAGGTGCGGGACCGCGGGGCCGGGCGGAGCACCTTCGTGTGGCGCGAGGACCTCGACCTGCCGCTCGGCGCCCTCGGCCGGCTGGGCTGGCCGTTGCTGCGCCCGCTGTTCGTCGCCGGGCTACGGGTCTCGCTGCGGCGGTTCGCCCGCTGGGTCGAGGCCGGCCGCCCCGCCTGAGTCCCGCCGCAAGAGCCGTCAGCGGCCCTCGAACACCGGCGGGGTCTTGGCGAGGAAGGACCGCACCGCGCCGTGGTGGTCCGCGGTCTTGCCGACGCGGGTCTGGAGCTCGTCCTCCTTGGCCAGCGCCTCGACCAGCGTGCTGTCGGCCCCGAACCGCACCGACTCCTTGATGCAGGCGTACGCCGCCGTCGGGCCGGCAGCGAGCTTACGGGCCAGCTCGGTGGCGACCGCCAGCACCTGCTCGGGCGGCACCACCATGTTGAGCATCCCCATCTCCAGGGCCTGCTCGGCGGTGAACGGCTCGGCCAGCAGCAGCAGCGCGGTGGCCCGGCCGGTGCCGACCAGGCGGGGCAGCGTCCAGGACAGCCCGGAGTCGGCGGTCAGCCCGATGCCGGCGAAGGCGGTGGTGTAGCGCGCGCCGGCCGCCCCGATCCGCAGGTCCAGCGCGCAGGCCAGGCCCAGGCCCGCGCCGGCGGTGGTGCCGTTGAGGGCCGCGATGGTCGGGAACGGCAGCGCCGCCAGCGCCGTGACCAGCGGGTTGTAGTGCTCGCTGACGGTCGACAGCGGCGCCGGGCTGCCGGCGTCGAGCAGCGCGGCGTGCTCCCGCAGGTCCTGCCCGACGCAGAACGCCCGGCCGGTGCCGGTCAGGACCAGGGCCCGCACCCGCGGGTCGGCGGCGACGGTGGCGACCGCCTCGTTGAGGGCCACCTTCACCTCGACGGTGAGCGAGTTCATGGCGTCCGGCCGGTTCAGGGTGATCGTCGCGACCGCATCGGTGACGTCGAGCAGGACGGTGTCAGACATGGGGGCGCTCCAAGCAGGTGGTGACGAGGCGGCGGGCTGCCGGGATGAGCCTCTCAGCCCGCTCGCGGCCCTCGTGCCGGAGGGGTCCGGCGCTCCCCGGTTTCCCACCCGGGGCCGCAATGCAGGAGAATGGACCCAAGCACCCCGCGGCGCAGCGTTGCTGTGTCGCACCTGACTGATGGAGGTACGGCGATGGCGGCCATGAAGCCGCGCACGGGCGACGGCCCGCTCGAGGTCACCAAGGAAGGTCGCGGCATCGTCATGCGCGTCCCGCTGGAGGGTGGCGGACGCCTCGTCGTCGAGCTCAACGCCGAGGAGGCCACGAACCTCGGCGACGCCCTCAAGGCCGTCGTGTCCTAGACGGTGGCCGACCTTCCGTCCCTGCGCCTGGCCGGGTCCGTCCCGGGGGCTGACGTCCTCGCCGTGGCCACCCGGCCCGGGGACGGCGGCGCCGAACTCCTCGCGGACCTCGACGTCCACGGCGTGCTCGAGCGTGACAAGGCCAAGGGCGAGGCCGGCGAGGTCGTCACCGTCCCCACCCCCGAGCTGGTCTTCCTGGTCGGCACCGGGGACGGTACGGCGACCGCGCTGCGCAAGGCCGGGGCGGCGATCGCCCGGCGCAGCAAGGGCTCCGCGTCGCTGGCGCTCGACCTGCGGCGGCTGCCGCTGGACGCCGCCGGCCTGCAGGGGCTGGCCGAGGGGCTGCTGCTCGGGGTCTACGGCTTCACGCTGAAGGACACCGCCGAGCCGCGGCCGCTGCGCACCATCACCGTGGTCGTCAGCGACGTCGACGCCCTCAAGCCGGCGCTCGCGCAGGCCCAGGCGGTGATCGCGGCCACCGCGGTCGCCCGCGACCTGGTCAACACGCCGGCGCTGGACAAGACCCCGGCCTGGCTGGCCGCCCGCGCCACGGCCCTGCTCAAGGGCCTCACCGTCCGGGTCCGGGACGAGCAGCAGCTGCGCGCCGAGGGCTGGGGCGGCGTGACCGCCGTCGGGCAGGGCTCGGCCCGACCGCCGCGCGTCATCGAGGCCAGCTGGGACGGCGGCGGCAGCACCCACGTCGTGCTCGTCGGCAAGGGCATCACCTTCGACACCGGCGGGCTGTCCATCAAGCCCAGCGACAGCATGCTGACGATGAAGATGGACATGGGCGGCGCCGCCGCGGTCCTCGCCACCCTGCGGGCGGTCGCCGACCTCAAGCTGCCGATCAAGGTGACCGTGGTCGCCTGCGCCGCCGAGAACATGCCCAGCGGCACCGCGCAGCGCCCCAGCGACGTCATCCGGCAGTACGGCGGCACCACCGTCGAGGTGCTCAACACCGACGCCGAGGGCCGGCTCGTGCTCGCCGACGGCCTCGCGTACGCCGACCAGGTCCTGGACGCCGACGTGATCGTCGACGTCGCCACCCTCACCGGCGCCATGCCGGTCGCGCTGGGCAAGAAGATCGCCGGGCTGTTCACCGACGACGACGCCCTGTCGGCGCAGCTGCTCGCCGCCGCCGACCGCTCGGGGGAGCGGCTCTGGCGGCTGCCGCTGGTGGACGACTACCTGCCCGCCCTCGACTCCGCGACGGCCGACCTGCGCAACATCGGCAACCCGAAGCTCAAGCTCGGCGGCGGCTCCATCACCGCGGCGCTGTTCCTGCGGGCCTTCACCGGCGGCCGGTCCTGGGCGCACCTCGACATCGCCGGCCCGGCCTGGTCCGGCGGCGACGACGACGAGCTCACCAAGGGCGGCACCGGGTACGGCGTCCGCCTGCTGGTGGCCTGGCTGCAGGAGCTGGCCGCGCCGCCGGTGCCGGCCGCCCGGCGGAGCCGCAAGAGCGCCTGACGTGGCCAGCGTCACACCGGTCCGACAGGTCCGCGTCAGACCTTCTGCCTAGCGTGGGACGTGGGCCTCTCGCCCTGCCCGCCTCGTCGCGTGGCCGCCGAGCCGCCGGCGTTGACCCTCAGACCACCGAGGAGCACGCCATGCGCAGAACCCCGTTCGACCCTGCCCCCGGCACCGTCAACCACCTGCTCACCGCCCGGCTCCGCCCGGACTTCAAGCGGGCCGTCGCCTTCGGCCTGCTCGCCCTGGTGGCCGGCACCGCCGTGCGCGTGTACGCCGACCTGTCCTGGACGTCGCTGACCGGCAGCGTCATGGCGCTGGCCGGCAGCCTGGCCTTCACCGCCCCCGCCGTCCTGGCGGTCCGGAGCGTGGCCAGCGAGGTGGCCGCCGTCAGCCGGCTGCGGTTCGGCGACGCGCACGCCTCGGTCGTGGGGCTGCTGGTGACGCTGGCCGGCTACACCGCGACTGTGGTCGGGCTGCTGGTCCTGCTGCAGGTGCCGGTCCACAAGCTGCTGCTCTCCGGGGCCGTGACCGGGGTCGTCCTCGGCATCGCCGCGCAGCAGTCGCTGGCCAACGTGGTCGCCGGCCTGGTGCTGGTGCTCAACCGGCCGTTCCAGGTGGGCGAGGAGATCACCGTGCACAGCGGGGCGCTGGGCGGCGACTACGGCGGCCGGGTGCTCTCCGTGGGCCTGACCTATGTGCGGCTGCAGGCCCCCAACGGCGTCGTGCTGCTGCCCAACTCGGGGGTGCTCGCCGCCGTCGTGGGCCCGCGCCTCTCCTGAACGCCGTACCGGCTCAGGCCTGCGGGGCCAGGACGGTCCGGCCGGTGGCGAGGCGGATGTCCTCGAGGGTCTCCTCCTGCCGCTCGGCGCGCAGGATGAGCCGGTCGAGCTCGGCGGCGTCCAGCCGCGGGTCGTGCAGCACCCGCAGCAGCCGCCAGCCGGCGAGCTTGCCGTGCACGCCCAGGGTGAGGCTTTCGAGCTCGATGACGTCCGACAGCGGCGACCGGCTGAGCAGCGAGCCGTTCAGCTTGAGCCGGCCGAGCTTCTCCCCGACCCAGCCGGCCGCCACCTTGACCTGGTCCGGCTGGCCGCCGACCGCGGTGAGGATGCGCAGCAGCGCCTCGCGGTCCTCGGCCACCTCCTCCACGAGGGGCCGCACCGCGGGGATGTGCCCGGCGGCCCGCCGGAACAGCTCCAAGCCGGCCGTCGCGCCCATCAGGTGGTCGTTGAGGTAGATCACCAGGTAGTCGGTCATACCGACGGGGTTCCCCCCGCGCGTCCAGGCAAGCCGACGGGTTATCTGGAGCTGATCAAGACAGGACGGCGGCGAGCAGCCCGGCGCCGACCGGCAGCAGCGCCGGGGTCAGCTGCTCGTGCTCCCGGACCGCCTTCGCCAGCTCGCGCAGCGCCACCGTGTCGGCGTCGCGGGCGCTCGGGTCGGCCACCCGTCCCGCGCCCAGCGCGCCGGCGAACACCACCAGGCCGCCGGGGCGCAGCAGCCGGACCGCGGCGGTGAGGTAGTCGCTGTTCTCCTGCGCCAGCGCGTCGCAGAACACCAGGTCGTAGGCGCTGTCGGACAGCCGCGGCAGCACCTCCAGCGCGCGGCCGGCGATGAGGCGCACCCGGCCGGTGCCGTAGCCGGCCTCGAGCAGCGACTGCCGGGCCAGCCGCTGGTGCTCGGTCTCCGGGTCGACGGTGGTGAGCACGCCGTCCTCGCGCATGCCGCGCAGCAGCCACAGGGCCGACACCCCCGCGCCGGTGCCGAGCTCGACCACCGCCTTGGCGCCGCCGGTGGCCGCCAGCAGCCGCAGCAGCGAGCCGGTCGTCGGGTCCACGCAGGGCACGCCCACCTCGGCGGCCCGGGCCCGGGCCGCGATCAGTTCCGCGTCCTCGGGGAGCCAGGAGTCGAGCCAGTCGTTGATCACGTCGCCGTCCATGCCCGGGAACCTACTGCGGGGAACGTCGGTCGCTCGTCAGGCGTTGCTAGCCGTTGACAGGCCACCTTCAGGAAAGCGGAGCAGACTCACCCCATGACGGTCGACCAGGTCCCCACCGAGGCGTGGACCCCGCCCACCTGGGACGAGGTCGTGCGCACCCACTCGGCGCGCGTGTACCGGCTCGCGTACCGGCTGACCGGCAACCCGCACGACGCCGAGGACCTCACCCAGGAGGTCTTCGTCCGGGTGTTCCGCTCGCTGTCGAGCTACACGCCCGGCACCTTCGAGGGCTGGCTGCACCGGATCACCACCAACCTGTTCCTGGACATGGTGCGCCGCAAGGCCCGGATCCGGTTCGACGCGCTGCCCGACGACGCCGAGCGCCTGCCCGGCCGCGAGCGCAGCCCGCAGCAGGTCTACGACGACACCCACTTCGACGACGACGTGCAGGCGGCCCTCGACGCGCTGCCGCCGGACTTCCGGGCCGCGGTCGTGTTGTGCGACCTCGAGGGCCTGTCGTACGACGAGATCGCCGCGACCCTCGGGATCAAGCTCGGCACCGTGCGGAGCCGCATCCACCGCGGGCGCTCGCAGCTGCGCGCCGCGCTGGCCCACCGGGCCCCGACCGGCGCCCCCGTCGAGGTCCTGGCATGAGCGCGCACCTCGGCCACGCGGTCACCGCCTTCGTCGACGGTGAGCTCAGCGACGAGCGGCGCGAGCAGGTGCTCACGCACCTGACCCACTGCGCGTGCTGCCGCGCCGAGGTCGCCGAGGTGCGGCGGCTGAAGTCGACGCTGCGCGGCTCCGACGGTCCGTCGGTGCCCTTCGACCTGTCCTTCCGGCTGCTGGCCGTCAGCGCGCTTCCGCCGCCCCCGGTGCCGGTGCGCCGGACGCCGGCGGCCCGCCGCGTCGCGTTGCCGCACGGCATCCGCCGTACCGCCGTGGGCGGGGCCTTCCTGGTGCTCGGGCTGGGCGGCGCGCTCAGCCTGGCGGGGCCGCCGCCGCGTGGCCCGGTCGCGCCCGTCGACCCGACGAGCCCCCGGTTCGTCTTCGACCACGGCGCCACCTCGACCGAGGTCCCGTTCACGGGCCTGGACATGGTCTCGGTGTCATCGCGGTGACCCGGCTGCGGGTCCTGCTCGTGCTGACCGGTCTCGGGGCGCTGATGACCGGCGTACCGGTCAGCGCGCAGGTGATGGGTCCGGACGTCGGAGGGCAGCCCGCGACGGCGCAGTCCGCGCCGGCCATGCTGCTGCTCGAGAACGCCGCCCGGGCCTGGCGCACCCGCACCTGGAGCGGCACGCAGGAGATCGTCAGCACCCGCAGCGGCGAGCCGCGCCTGGCGGTGCTGCGGATCCAGCACGCGCCCGGCGTGGGCAGTGCCGTCCGGGTGGTGTCCTCCGACAGCCAGGCCGAGCAGGCCGTGGCGGCCGACATCCTGGACGAGAAGCTGCTGCGGCTGCTGGGCGACCACTACGAGCTGCGCGTCGCCGGCCGGGAGGGCTGGGCCGGCCGGGCGGCGGACGTCGTCGAGGCCCGCCGTCCTGGCACGAGCGGCGAGGCGGCGCTGGCGGGGCGGTTCTGGCTCGACCGCGAGACCGGCCTGGTGCTCCGCCGGGACGTGCTCGACGAGGCCGGCTCGGTGGTGCGCAGCAGCGCGTTCGTCGACCTGGAGGTGCTGCCGGTGGCGGCCTCCACCCCGGTCGGCTACGCCGAGGGCAAGCTCGTCGGCCCGACCGGTCAGCACCTCGACGAGGTCGCCCTGGCGCGGATGTCCGAGGACGGCTGGCCGGTGGTGCGGGAGCTCCCCGGGCGGATGGAGCTGTTCGAGTCGCGGCTGCACGACGCCGACGGCGGTGACGTGCTGCAGCTGTCCTACTCCGACGGGCTGTCGACGCTGTCGCTGTTCGTCCAGAAGGGCGAGCTGCCCGCCGACACCGCGGGCAGCGTCCAGTCGATGGGCGGCGCCACCGTGCGGGTGTGGCAGAGCGATCTGGAGCGGGTGGTGTGGTCCGGGGACGGGCGCACCTGGACGCTGGTGTCGGACGCGCCGGAGTCCGTGGTGGGCGCCGCGGTGGGCGCGCTGCCGCACGCACCGGCCCGGGACGAGGTCGACGGGCTCGCGCCGCGGATCTGGCGGGGCATGTCTCGCGTCGGGTCGTGGTTGAACCCCTTCGAGTAGGGGCGACACTGGTAGCACCTGCAGAGCCTCGGAGGACCGACGTGCCCGACCAGCCCGACCCCTGGCGGTCGACGAGTGACCGGTACGAACCGCCGACGCTCGCCCTGGCGTGGGGCTACCCGACCAGCGACGCCCCGCCGGAGTCCGAGGTCAGGCCGCGCCGGCCGCTGGGGCTGGCGGCCGCGGTCCTCGCCACCGCCCTGGTCGCGGGCAGCGCCGGTGGCTACCTCGGCTACCGCAGCGCCCAGCACGACCCGCAGCTGGTGACGTCCAGCCTGCGCGACCCGGCGGCCAGCCTCGGCGCGCCCATCTCCACCGCCCCGGTGCTTCGCCCGGCCAACTCCGTGGCCGGCATCGCGTCGCGGGTGCTCAAGAGCGTCGTCAGCATCTCGGTGGACTCCGGCAGCACCGGTGGCACCGGGTCGGGCGTCGTGCTGCGCTCCGACGGCTACGTGCTCACCAACAACCACGTGGTGGCGTCGGCCGCCGACGGCGGCACCATCACGGTGTCCTTCAACGGCGCCGGCGAGGCCGACCTGACCGCCCGCGTCGTCGGCCGCGACCCCGAGACCGACCTCGCCGTCCTCAAGGTGCTCGGCGGCCACACCCTCATCCCGGCCACCCTGGGCAGCTCCAGCAACCTCGTCGTCGGCGACCCGGTCGTCGCGATCGGCTCGCCGCTCGGGCTGGCCGGCACCGTCACCTCCGGCATCATCAGCGCCCTGAACCGCACCGTCCGGGTGCCGAGCGAGAGCGGCACCTCCCCGGCGACCCCGCTGTTCAACGCGATCCAGACCGACGCCGCCATCAACCCCGGCAACTCCGGCGGCGCACTGGTCGACGCCGCCGGCCGGGTGATCGGCATCAACTCGGCGATCGCCACCCTCGGCGGCACCACCACCGACAGCCAGTCCGGCAGCATCGGGGTGGGCTTCGCCATCCCGATGGACGAGGCCCGTTCCATCGCCGAGCAGCTGATCCGGACCGGCCGCGCCACCCACCCGGCCATCGGGGTCGCGGCGGCCACCGTCGGGGCCGACGGCAGCGGTCCGCGCGGCGCCAAGCTCAGCGACGTGCTGGCCGGCGGCGCGGCGCAGCGGGCCGGGCTCAAGGTCGGCGACACCATCACCAAGCTCGAGGGCAAGCGGGTCGAGAGCGTCGACCAGCTCATCGTCACGCTGCGCAGCTTCAAGGTCGGCGACACCATCACCGTGACCTACCTGCGGGTCGGGCGCACCAAGACCGCCCGCCTCACGCTGCAGGACAAGAAGCCGGGCTGACCCGGCCCTAGGCTGAGCGGCCGGACGAGGGAGGCGCGGTGCTGGGTGGACTGGGGTGGCCCGAGGCGGCCGTCCTGCTGCTCCTGGCGCTGTTCGTCTTCGGCCCGGAGCGGCTGCCAGGCATCGCCCAGGACGCCGGCCGCACGCTGCGCAAGATCCGGGTCTACCTCAAAGGCATGGGTGACGACCTGAAGTCCGAGCTCGGGCCCGAGGTCGGCGACCTGGACCTGCGGTCACTGCACCCGCGGGAGTTCGTGCGCAAGCACCTGCTCGAGGACGATGACGACGACCCGTTCGCCATGAGCGCGGGCCGCCGCGTCGCGCTGCTGCCCGGTGAGCCCGTGCCGTGGGACCCCGACACCACCTGAGCGCTCCACTACCCTGCTCGGCGTGAACCGCGTCGTGAAGGTCCTGATGGCCCTGGTCGCCCTTGGTGCGCTCGCCGTCGGCGGGTTCGCCGCCTTCGAGCACTTCGACCAGGCGGAGGTGAAGAAGTCCGCGCACCGGGGCTGCGCCACCCTGGACGTCCCCACCGGGACGCCGACGCTGCCGGCCGGGCTGACCCTGCCGAGCGACCAGAAGCTGCTCCGGGTCGACTCCCAGGGCAAGACCGTCGTGGTGTTCGCCAGCACCGCCGGCACCCTGGACGACGTCGTGAAGGTCCGCGACGCCGTCCTGGACGCGCTCACCGGGCAGGGCTACACCAAGGGCGGCACCGACCAGGAGCCCGGCATCGAGGCCGAGGGCGAGTTCGCCGGCAAGGCCGAGGGCACCATCAAGGTCAAGCCGCTCTGCACGGACCGGCTCGAGGTCCGCTACAAGATCAACGGCTAGGCCCCCCGGGGCGCCGTACCGGGGTGGCTATCTGCCGGCGGGGGACAGACCGAGCGACAGCCCGGCCAGCCCGCGGGGCTTGCCGGTGAGCTTGTCGACGACCGCGAGCAGCTCCTTGCCGGCGGCCGAGTCCGGCTCGGACAGCACCAGCGGCCGGCCGTTGTCGCCGCCCTCGCGCAGCCGCTTGTCGATCGGGATCTGGCCCAGCAGCGGCACCTCGGCGCCGAGCAGCCGGGACAGCGAGGTGGCCACCGCCTGGCCGCCGCCGGAGCCGAAGACGTCGACCGCCTCGCCGCAGTGCGGGCACGGCAGGTAGCTCATGTTCTCGACCACGCCGGCGATCCGCTGGTGGGTCTGCAGGGCGATCGAGCCGGCCCGCTCGGCCACCTCCTGGGCGGCCAGCTGCGGCGTCGTGACGACCAGGATCTCCGCCGACGGGACCAGCTGGGCGACCGAGATGGCGATGTCGCCGGTGCCGGGCGGCAGGTCCATCAGCAGGTAGTCCAGGTCGCCCCAGTAGACGTCGGCGAGGAACTGCTGCAGGGCCCGGTGCAGCATCGGCCCGCGCCACACGACGGGGGTGTTGTCCTTGGTGAACATCCCGATGCTGATGACCTTCACGCCGTGCGCCGACGGCGGCATGATCATCTGCTCGACCTGGGTGGGGCGCTGCTCGACGCCCAGCATGCGGGGCACCGAGAAGCCGTAGATGTCGGCGTCGACGACCCCGACCCGCAGGCCCTTGGCGGCCATCGCGACGGCCAGGTTGACGGTCACCGAGCTCTTGCCGACGCCGCCCTTGCCGGACGCCACCGCGAAGACCCGGGTCAGCGAGCCGGGCTGGGCGAACGGGATGTCGCGCTGCGGGTTGTCCCCGCGCAGCAGGGTCTGCAGCGCCTGGCGCTGCTCGGTGCTCATGACGTCGAGCTCGACGACGACGCTGGTCACGCCGGGCAGCGCGCCGACCGCGGCGGTGACCCGCTCGGTGAGGGTGTCCTTCATCGGGCAGCCGCTGATCGTCAGGTAGACGCCGACGCGCGCGGTGCCGTCCGGGTCGACGGTCGCGGACTTCACCATCCCGATCTCGGTGATCGGACGGCGGATCTCCGGGTCCTCGACGGTGGCGAGCGCCGCGGTGAGTTGGTCCTGCGTGGGGAGCATGGTTCCAGCCTAAGCGAGCGCGGCGATGGCCTCGGCCGTGGCGATGACCCGCAGGGCGTTGTCGCGGTGGAGGTTCTCGACCATCCGGCCGTCGACCACCACCACGCCCTGCCCGGCGCGTTCGGCCTCGGCGAACGCGTCGACCACCTTGCGGGCGTGCGCGACCTCGTCCTCGGACGGCGCCCACACCTCGTTGGCCACCTCGACCTGCGTCGGGTGCACCAGCGTCTTGCCGTCGAAGCCCATCTGCTGGCCCTGGACACACTCCGCGCGGAACCCCGTCAGGTCCTTCACGTCGTTGTAGACGCCGTCCACGATCGTCTTGCCGGCCTCGCGGGCGGCCAGCAGCGCGGTCGCCAGGTGCGGGTAGAGCGGCGCCCGCCCGGGCACGAGC
>JAOPVD010000023.1 GCA_025966295.1 Frankiales bacterium
CCAGCCCGCCGGCCCGGCCAGCACCAGGTCCGGGGTGCCGGGGTCCTGGTCGCGCAGCAGCGCGTGCGCCGCCAGCAGCACCGGCAGGTCCTTGCGCGGCTCCCGGGTGCCGACGAACAGCAGGTACGGCGCCGCGGACGGCTCGGCGGTGCTCTCGAACCACACCGGGTCCACCCCGAGCGGGGTGGCCCGCACCCGGTCGGCCGGCAGCGCGTACTCCGCCCGCACCTGCTCGGCCATCGCCTCGCTCGGGGTGACCACGACCGTGCCGCGGTCCAGCGCCCGCCGCACCAGCGCCCGGTAGCGCAGGGTCTGCGGCGTCACGGTGTCGGCGTGGTGCAGGTAGGCCAGGTCGTGGACCATCACGACGCCCCCGGCCCGGCGGGCGGGCGGGCTGACGAAGTTGGTGCCGTGGAAGACGTCGCAGCGGCCGGCGATCCACTCCACCGGCGGGACCCCCAGGTGCGTCCAGGCCTGCTGCAGCAGCCGCGCCGGCACCCGGCGCTCGCCGTAGGTCGCGCCGGGGAAGCGGGGCAGGTCCTTGGCGCCGCGCCAGGTGAACGGCACCAGGTGCAGCTCGGGCGGGTCGGGCAGCGCCAGCAGCGCCGGCACCAGGTTCTCGACGTACCGCCCGACGCCGGTCCGGTGGCCCAGCAGCGGGGTGGCATCGAGCGCGACTCTCACGGCGGCGATGCTCGCACGCGCGGCGCCGGGGCCGGTGCAGGCCCGTTGACTACAGTGGCGCGGACCCCTTCGAGGACCAGTCCGGGGGTCGACCCCCTCAGGATGGAGACCTCGCAGGTGACCTCCCGGCACAAGCTTCGCGCCGCCGTCGAGAAGGTGGCGCCCCCGGGCACCCCGCGCCGCGCCGCTGCCAAGGCAGCCCGCGACAGCGTCCGGGAGGTCCAGAAGCTCACCGAGACGCTGCGCGAGACCTGGGCGCTGCCCGGCGTGCACGAGCCGAAGGCCCCGAGCTACCTGCTCTGGTCCCGCGAGCACGCGCCGGACCGCGCCGAGCTGGCCAAGCAGCGCGACCTGTCGCGGCTGGCGAGCCACCAGATCAGCTGCCTGGTGGTGCTGCTCCCCGGCGAGACCGCCGCCGTCACCCGCAGCCGCGACAGCCTGACGGAGCAGACCTGGAGCCACTGGACGGTCCAGATCGCCCCGTCGCTCGACGCGGTGAACGCGCTGGTCGAGGGCAGCGACGCCGACTTCGTGCTGCTGCTCGACGCCGGCGACACGCTCGCCCCCGATGCGCTCTACCAGGTGGCGCTTTCCGCGCACCGCGACCCGCTCGTCGACCTCGTCTACTGGGACGACGACCGCCGCTCGGTGGTCGGGGTGCACACCGACCCCCGGTTCCGGCCGTCGTGGTCGCCCGAGCTGCTGACCGGCGCCGACTACCTGGGCCGCTCGTTCGCGCTGCGCCGTACCCGCTTCGTGGCGGCCGGCGGGCTGCGACCGGACCTGCGCAAGGCCACCACCTGGGACCTGCTGCTGCGGGCCGACCTCACCGCCGAGCAGGTCTTCCGGGTGCCGCGCGTGCTCGGCCACGTCACGGCCCGCTACGACACCCCGGACGCCGACGGCGTGCGGGCCGTCCAGGAGCACCTCGAGCGCCGGGGCCTGCCTGCGCACGCGGTCCTGCAGGGCCAGGGGATCCGCACCGTGTGGGACAGCGAGGGCAGCTGGCCGAAGGTGACCGTGGTCATCCCGACCCGGCACAACCGGCCGATGCTCAGCACCTGCCTGCCGAGCCTGGCCGGGACCCGCTACCCCGGCGGCTTCGACGTCGTGATCGTCGACAACGGCGGCGAGTCCGAGGACAACAACGCCTGGTACGCCGCCAACGCCCACGGCCTCGACCTGACCGTGCGGTGGTGGACCGAGCCGTTCAACTACTCGGCGGTCAACAACCTCGGTGCGTCGCTGGGCAGCGGTGAGGTGCTCGTCTTCCTCAACGACGACACCGAGGTGCTCGACCCGGGCTGGATGACCGAGATCGTCGGCTGGGCCCGGCAGCCCGAGATCGGCGTCGCCGGCTTGCAGCTCATCGGCCCCGAGGGCGAGCTGCAGCACGCCGGCGCGATCCTCGGCATGGGCGGCTTCGCCGACCATGTCTTCGAGGGCATGCAGCCCGGCTCGCCGAGCCTGCTCGGCCCCACCGGCTGGTACCGCAACGTGCTGGCCGTCACCGGCGCCTGCCTCGCGGTGCGCCGGGAGCTCTTCGAGCAGGTCGGCGGCTTCGACGAGCGGTTCATCCTGTGCGGCTCGGACGTCGCCCTGGGTCTGGACATGGTGCTGGACGGCAAGCGGAACATTTGCTCGCCGTTCGCCGGGATCAGGCACCTGGAGTCGGCCACCCGCGGGACGACGGTGCCGACCGAGGACTTCTTCGCCAGCTACTGGCGGTACAACACGTGGCTGTTCGGCGGGGATCCGTACTGGAGCCCGAGTCTGTCCCTCGGCAGCCGGGAGCCCGAGCTGCGGGGCAAGTACGAGCCCTCGCCCCAGCAGCGGCTGGCCGGCCCGCTCGGCCGTGACTTCACCGCGTTCCGGCAGCGCAGCGACGCCGCCGAGTCGCGGATGCTCGCCGACATGTGCCGGGCGCTGCCCTCCGACGTCGCGGCGGTGGACGCGCTGCACGCGTCCAACGCCGAGCCGTTCCAGGTGCGCACGGTGAACTGGTTCATCCCCGACATCGACAGCCCGTTCTACGGGGGCATCAACACCGCCCTCCGGATCGCCGACCAGCTCACGCGGACCCACGGCGTGCGCCACCGGTTCG
>JAOPVD010000032.1 GCA_025966295.1 Frankiales bacterium
TGCTGCGCGTCATCCACCTCAAGACGCTGCACCTCGGACCGGACGAGCTGCTCGTCGCCGCCAAGATCGCCGTACCCGCCGACCTCACGCTGCCCGCCGTCGCGAAGGCCATCGACGCGGCCGAGGCACGGGTGCGGGCCGTCGAGCCGCTGGCCCGCCAGATGTACCTCGAGCCGGACCTGGATCGCGGCGGTACCCCCTAGCCCCGCTCGCACCTTCCCCGTGCGCGGCTCAGAAGCGCTTGAGGGCCATCTGGGCGAGCATGCGGGCGGTCCCGGTGCCGTCCGCGGTGGCGATCTCGATCTCCACGGGGAAGACCGCGACACCGCGCTCGGCCAGCGAGGCCCGGACCCCGGCCTCGTCGCCGGTGAACCGCGCGCTGGCCGTCACCGGCCCGAGGGCCAGCGCGGTGTAGACGATCTCGGCCGACTTGATGAGCGGCAGCGCGCCGTCGCGCACCAGGTCCTGGAACAGCGACACCACCACCCCGGCGGCGGCCGTCTCCGCGAGGCCGAACAGGGTCGCGGCGTGCGGCCCGCCGACGTGGTTGTGCAGCGACTCGGGGGCCTCGACCTTCAGCACGGCGCGACCGTCGCCCACCGACACCAGCGTCGGGCCGAGGGTGCGGGCGAACGGGCTGCCGCCCTCGATCAAGGCAGTCAGGTCGCTGGCGGGGGCGCGGTCCGGTGAGGTCATGGCCCGTAGTCTGCCGCTCGTGACCGCCTACGACGTCGCTGAGCCCGGCCTGGCCGAGTCGGGTGCCCGGCGGATCGCCTGGGCCGAACGGGCGATGCCGGTGCTCGGGCTGCTGCGCGAGCGGTTCGGCCTCGAGCGGCCGTTCGACGGCCTGGTGGTGGCGGCCTGCATGCACGTCACCACCGAGACGGCCGCGCTGGTGCGCACCCTGACCGCCGGCGGCGCCGAGCTGCACCTGGCGGCGAGCAACCCGCTGTCCACCCAGGACGACGTCGCCGCGGCGCTGGCCGCCGAGGGCGTCGGGGTCTTCGCCCGCTACGGCATCGACCGGGAGGGCTACGGCGCCCACCTGAGGGCCGTCCTCGACGCCCGCCCGGCCCTGGTGCTCGACGACGGCTGCGACCTGGTCAACCTGCTGCACGCCACCCCGGCGCTGCTCCAGGGCGTGCGCGCCGGCATCGAGGAGACCACCACCGGCGTCCTGCGGCTGCGGCAGATGGCCGCGGACGGCGCCCTGGCGCTCCCGATGGTGGCGGTCAACGACACCGCCGTGCAGCGGCTGGTCGCCAACCGGCACGGCACCGGACAGTCGACGCTGGACGCGGTCCTGCGGGCGACCGGGATGCTGCTCGCCGGCACCACGGTCGTGGTCGCGGGCTACGGCCCGTGCGGGCATGGCATCGCCGACCGGGCGCGCGGGCTCGGTGCGCACGTCCTCGTCACCGAGGTCGACCCGGCCCGCGCCCTCGAAGCGGTGCTCGACGGGCACCGGGTGCTGCCGATGACCGAGGCCGCGCGGCTCGGCGACGTGTTCATCACCGCCACCGGCAACCGCGGTGTGCTGCGCGCCGAGCACTTCGCGCAGATGAAGGACGGCGCGGTGCTCGCCAACGCCGGCCACTTCGACGTCGAGGTCGACGTGGCGGCGCTCGCGGCCGCGTCGGTCGAGGTGCACCGCCGGGTGCGGCCGCACGTCGACGAGCACCTGATGGCCGACGACCGGCGGCTGCTGCTGGTCGCCGAGGGCCGCCTCGTCAACCTGGCCGCCGCCGAGGGGCACCCGGCGTCGGTCATGGACGTGTCGTTCGCGGTGCAGGCGCTCACCGTCGAGTGGCTGGTCGGGCAGGAGCTCGCGCCGGGGGTCTACGACGTACCGGCCGGGATCGACGTGGAGGTGGCCCGCACGAAGCTGGCCGCGATCGGGGTCGTGGTCGACCTGCTCACGCCGGAGCAGGAGCGGTACCTGTCCTCCTGGCGCGCGTGAGGGGCAGCTACCGGGTCGGCGAGGTCGCCGAGCGGTTCTCGTGCGGCGCGGGGCCGGCCGGCTGGCGCTACACGTCCACGACCGAGCTCGGCGACTCCCTCGACCTGATGGTCGACGACGACGGCCGGGTACGGCGGCTGGTCGCCGTCCTGGACGGGTGGGAGGTCCGCGGCGGCGCGGTGGGGGAGGAGCTGCTGTGGGTGCGCGGCGAGACCGAGCACCGGGCGCCGGCCGCCGGGTTCACCGGCAGCAGCCCGGCGTACGAGGTGGCGGTGGCCCGCCGGCTGGGGCTGGACGTCGGCGCCAGCAGCCGGGTGGCGCTGGTGGAGCTGACCGAGCCGGTGGGCGCGGCCCGGACCGTGCAGCAGTCCTGGACGCGGACGGCCGGCCCCGAGCCGGACGTCGACCGCTACGAGGTGGCCGACCTGGCGACGGGGGAGCGCTGGGTGCTGCACCTGGCCGGCGAGGTGCTCGTCAGCCGCGAGGGACGGTCGCCGGCGGTCCTCGCCGAGCTGGTGCTCTGACACGCTCGTGTCAAGGATCACCGCGCAGGCGTGCGGCCCTGACACGACCCTGTTAGGCTCGGCGGCGATGACGCTCACCATCCACGAGGCCGCGACGACCACAGGCTGGTCACCGCGCATGCTGCGCTACGTCGAGCAGCTCGGCCTGGTGGAGCCGGCGAGGTCAAAGGCGGGGTACCGGCTCTACGGTCCCGCTCAGCTGCAGCGGCTGCGCACCCTGCGGTCGCTGCTCGAGACCCACGGCGTCGAGCTCGGCGACGTCGGCTTCGCGCTCCGGCTGCGCCGCGAGCCGGAGCTGACGGCGGCCCTCGACACCTGGTTCGACACCACCCCGGCCGCCCCCGAGGGCGTGCCGGACGGCGACTGGCTCGCCTTCGAGCAGGACAAGCACCAGCACCTCCTTCACCGATAGGACACGCCCATGGCCACGCAGGACTTCAAGGTGGCGGACCTCTCCCTCGCCGACTTCGGTCGCAAGGAGATCCGTCTCGCCGAGCACGAGATGCCGGGCCTCATGGCCATGCGCAAGGAGTACGGCACCAGCAAGCCGCTCACGGGCGCCCGCATCACCGGCTCGCTGCACATGACGATCCAGACCGCGGTGCTGATCGAGACGCTCGTGGCCCTCGGCGCCGAGGTGCGCTGGGCCTCGTGCAACATCTTCTCCACCCAGGACCACGCCGCCGCCGCCATCGCCGTGGGCCCCAACGGCACCACCGATGCCCCCGCCGGCGTGCCGGTCTTCGCCTGGAAGGGCGAGACCCTCGAGGAGTACTGGTGGTGCACCGACCAGGCCCTGCGCTGGCCCGACGGCTCCGGCCCGAACATGATCCTCGACGACGGCGGCGACGCCACCATGCTCGTCCACAAGGGTCGGGAGTTCGAGCTGGCCGGTGCCGTGCCGCCCGCCACCGAGGACGATCCCGAAGAGTGGGGCGTCATCATCGACCTGCTCACGTCGAGCGTCGAGAAGGAACCGAACCGCTGGACGGCGGTGGCGGCCGAGATCAAGGGCGTCACCGAAGAGACCACCACCGGTGTCCACCGCCTCTACCAGATGTTCGAAGCCGGCGATCTGCTGTTCCGGGCCATCAACGTCAACGACTCGGTCACCAAGTCGAAGTTCGACAACCTCTACGGCTGCCGCCACTCGCTGATCGACGGCCTCAACCGGGCCACCGACGTCATGATCGGTGGCAAGGTGGCGTTCATCGCCGGCTACGGCGACGTCGGCAAGGGCTGCGCCCAGTCGCTCAAGGGCCAGGGCGCCCGTGTGATCATCGCCGAGGTCGACCCGATCTGTGCGCTGCAGGCCGCCATGGAGGGCTTCGAGGTCACCACCATCGAGAACGTCCTCGACCGGGCCGACATCTACGTCACCACCACGGGCAACAAGGGCATCATCACCGCCGAGCACATGGGCCGGATGAAGCACCAGGCGATCGTGGCCAACCTCGGCCACTTCGACAACGAGATCGACATGGCCGGCCTCGGCAAGATGAGCGACGTCCGCAACATCGAGATCAAGCCGCAGGTGAACGAGTTCCAGTTCCCCGACGGTCACTCGGTCATCGTGTTGGCCGAGGGTCGCCTCATGAACCTCGGCTGCGCCACCGGCCACCCGAGCTTCGTGATGTCGAACTCGTTCACCAACCAGACCATCGCCCAGATCGAGCTGTTCACCAAGACCGAGCAGTACCCGATCGGCGTCTACACGCTGCCCAAGCTGCTCGACGAGAAGGTGGCCCGCCTCCACCTCGACGCCCTCGGCGTCAAGCTCACCGAGCTCAGCCAGGACCAGGCCGACTACCTCGGCGTGCCCGTGACCGGCCCCTACAAGCCCGACCACTACCGCTACTGAGCGCTCGCCGCTCTCCGTTCGTCCCGTGCGCCGTTCCTGCCGATTCTGGTGGGAACGGCGCACTCACGTTTTGGCTGCGGCGGTG
>JAOPVD010000035.1 GCA_025966295.1 Frankiales bacterium
GGTGATCAGCCAGTCCTGCTCGCCGGTCGTGTCGAGGTAGTGCGTCCCGGCGGCGAGGCTGGCCTGGACGACCTCGGGGCCGTACTGGCTGAACGGCCCGACGGTGTTGCACACGACCTCGGCGCCGTGGAACAGCTCGGTCAGCGCCTCGACGCTGTGCTCCACCTCGACCACGTCGTGCAGCACGTCCTCGATCCCCGGGATGCGATCGACGACCTCCTGGACCTTGTTCTTGTCGCGGCCGGCCGCAGTGAACGGGACGTTGTACTCACGCAGGTACTCGCAGATCAGCCGGCCGGTGTAGCCGGAGGCGCCGTAGACGACGACGGGCTTGTCAGTCATGGGATGTCCTTCTGGTGGAAGAGGGGGAGGGGAGGAGGGCTCACATGCCCATGCCGCCGTCAACCGCGAGACCGGCGCCGGTGATGAAGCGCGCGGCGTCCGACGCGAGGAACACCACGGCGTCCGCCATGTCGGCGACCTCACCCAGCCGACCGGAAGGGGTCAGCTCGATGACGGCGCGCACGGCCTCCTCGGGCGACCCGAACAGCCCGAGCTCCGCGACGTCGTTGGCCAGACCCGCGCCCATCGCGGTCGGCACCAGCCCCGGGTAGATGCAGTTGACGCGTACGCCGTAGCCGAGCTTGCCGGACTCCATGGCGGCGACCCGGGTCAGGCGGTCGACGCCGGCCTTGGTGGCGGAGTACATGGCGATGCCGGGGAAGGCGATCGTGGCCGCCACCGAGGCCACGTTGATGACCGCGCCTCCGTGGCCGGCGGTGCCACCGGGACGCATCGCCCGGAAGGCGTGCTTGATGCCGAGCGCGGTTCCAAGCAGGTTGACCTCGAGCTGCTTGCGGGCCTGGCCCGGGTCCAGGTCCACGAGCAGGCTGGTGATCTCGACGCCGGCGTTGTTGACCACGATGTCGAGCCCGCCCAGCAGGCCGGCCGCCTCCGCGACGGCGGACTCCCAGTTCGCGTCGTCGGTGATGTCGAGGCGGACGAAGCCGTGGTCGCTGCCGAGCGACTCGGCGACCTTGGGACCGAGGTCCTCCTGTACGTCGGCGACGACGACGCGGGCGCCGGCACGGGCCAGGGCCTGGGCCATCCCCTCGCCCAGGCCTTGGGCGCCACCGGTGACGAGGGCCTTGCGTCCGGTCAGGTCGAAAGCGGTCATGGAGCGGCTCCTTTGGTCCGGCGGTGTGGTCACCGTCACAGGGGTTGGCTTGACGAGTGTCAAGACTTTCCTTGACACTTGTCAAGCAGACCGGCGGAACGCCTCCCCTACGCTGCGAGCGCACGACCCACTGGCCCAAGGAGCGCGATGGCGACGAGCACCACGACCCGTGACCGCGCCCGGCCCGTCGACAAGCACGACGAGCGCCGCAACCAGCTGGCCGAGTCGGCGCTGGCGACCTTGGGGGAGCTCGGCTACGCCAGGACCAGCCTGCGCGAGATCGCCAACCGCTCAGACTTCACGCACGGGGTGGTGCACTACTACTTCCGCGACAAGTTCGAGCTCATCGTGTACTGCGTCCGGTACTACAAGGCCCGCTGCGTGCGGCGCTACGACGACGTCGTCGCTGATGCCGGCACGGCCGACGAGCTGCTCGACGGTTTCGCCGCCAAGCTCCAGGAGACGCTTCGCGAAGAGGCGGCGATGCACCGGCTCTGGTACGACCTGCGCACCCAGAGCATGTTCGAGGAGTCGCTGCGCGAGGCCGTCACGATGATCGACCGGACCCTCGAGGAGATGATCTGGCGCGTGCTGTCGCGCTACGCCGAGCTGGCCGGGCGCGAGCCGGTCACCGGGCCGGCGGCGGCCTACGGGCTGCTCGACGGGCTGTTCCAGCAGGCCCTGCTCGGCTACGTCGCCGGTGACGAGGCCGCGCTGGAGACCCTGTCCGGACAGGTCCACGGCCTGCTGCCGCTGCTGCTGCGCCCCTAGCGGCGCGGGACCGACGGCGCGGTCTGCGCGCCCTGGACTACGACGCGTGCTCCTCGACATAGGCGTCGGGGTCGACGTCGTCCCCGCTGAGGCCGCGGGCGCGTGCGTGCTCGTCCTGGAAGGCGAGCCAGCGCTCGCCCAGCGCGCGCCGCTGCGAGGGCTCGACCTGCTCGCGGAACGGCGGCAGGACGTCCTGCTCCTCCTCCTCGAGGTGCTCGACCGTGGCCTCGCGGGCCGTGCGGAAGGCCTCCCACCAGGCCGCACTCCCCACCTCGTGATCGGCCACCGCCCGGGTGGCCTCCCGGATCTCGTTGTGGTCCTTGACGGCGTGCAAGGTGTCGCCCTCGCTGTCGTCCACCTCCTGCAGCAGCTCGGGGTAGAAGACCTGCTCCTCGCCGGCGGCGTGGACCTCGAGCTGGTCGGCGAGCTCCTGCCAGCGCCGGCCCAGCTCGGTGGGGTCTTTGACCGCCTCGAGGGCGGCGAAGGCACGGCGGAAGGCCTCGTGCTCGCTGAGGATCAGGGCGTCGATGTCGAGGTCGGTCACGCAGGGCCACCTGCCCAGGGATCGCGTCCCGCACACCCGTCCGGCCTCGACCCGCACGCACGGACGCCGGACAGCGAGCAGCTACGACCGGCCGGCGGTCCGCGCAAGCGCCCGCGCGCCGGTGCGGGCCAGCCGGAACGCGCCGATCCACGGCCCGGCCACGACGACCGGGTCGAGCGCCTGGTGAACGAGGTCTGCGCGCCGCTGCCCCAGCCGTGAGGACAGGCCGTGGTGGTTGAGCTCGGCGCGTACGCCCGTCTCGGTGATCGGGTTGTCGGGATGGAGGCTGAGCAGTGAGGCGACGTGGTGCTCCACCGCGTCGACGCGGTCGGCACCGAGCAGCAGCAACCAGTGCGCCGCCCGGCCCTCGCTGTAGCGGGCGTAGGCGAGCTTGCGGATCGCACCCGACAGCCCTCGTGGCGGGCACGCTGTGCCGAACACCGGCGTCAGGAACTTGTGCTCGATCGAGCGCTCCCGAGGCCACTTCTCGGGCTGACGTTCGGGGAAGTCCCAGTGCGCTCCGGTCCGGTCTCCGCGGAAGTCCAGCTTGGGGTTCGACGGCCGGTCGGTGGGGTCGAGGTCCACCCCCCACCCGGGGATCCGCGCACGCAGCGACTCCACCGGCTCCGCGAGGGGTGGCTTATCGGCGGTGTAGGTCATGGTGGTGCCCCTCTTAGCTGGCGGACGGGACGACGAGCGGCTTGATGCAGCCGTCGAGCTTGGCCGAGAAGACGTGGTAGCCCTCGGCGATGTGCTCGAGCGGGATGCGGTGCGTGACGATCTCGCTGGGCTTGAGGTAGCCGTTGCGGACGTGCTCGAACAGCCGCGGCCACTGCCGCTTCACGGGGCACTGGTTCATCCGGAGCGTGAGGCCCTTGTTCATCGCGTCGCCGAACTTCACCGCGCTGAAGATCGGCCCGTAGGCGCCGACGACCGAGACCGTCCCGCCCTTGCGCACCGAGTCGATCGCCCAGTTGAGCGCGACCGGCGAGCCGCCCTGCAGCTTGAGCTGCACGCTCGTGACGTGCTGGAGCAGGTTGCCGTCCGACTCAGCGCCCACCGCGTCGATGACCACGTCGGCACCGAGGAAGTCGGTGGTCTTCTTCATCTCCACGACGATGTCGTCGTACTCGGTGAAGTTGTAGGTCTCGGCCTGCGCGAAGGACGCGGCCTTCTCGAGCCGGTAGTCCAGGTGGTCGATGACGATGACGCGGCCCGCACCCATGAGCCAGGCCGACTTCGCGGCGAACAGCCCCACCGGCCCGGCGCCGAAGACGACGACGACATCACCCTCGACGATGTCCCCCAGCTGGGCAGCGAAGTAGCCGGTGGGGCA
>JAOPVD010000044.1 GCA_025966295.1 Frankiales bacterium
ACAGCAGCCAGGAGCACGGCGTCCCGGTCGGCGTGGGGGTGCTGGCTGCGGCCGGCGTGCCCTCGGCGGACGCCGTACCGGGCAGGGAGATGCCGAGCACGGTCAGCCCGAGCAGGGACACGGTCGCCACGAGGGCGCGCAGGCGGACCGGAGGCACCCGCCCAGGATACGGGGACTTCCGGTCCCGGGTGCACACCTTCGCTACATGTGGCCTGACCTACAGTCGCCGCCATGGCCGGCTTCGTCGAGCGCGTGCTGTCGAGCGTGCCGCACTGGGTGCTCTACCTGACCGTCTTCCTGCTGCCCTTCCTCGAGGCCTCGGTCTTCCTCGGCTTCGTCTTCCCTGGCGAGACCGCGGTGGTGTTCGGCGGCGTCCTCGCCAGCCAGGGCCAGGTCAGCCTCACGCTCGTGCTCGTGCTCGCGGTGGCGGGCGCCATCATCGGCGACACGGTCGGCTACGAGGTGGGCCGGCACTACGGCCCGCGACTGAGGGCCAGCCGGCTCGGGCAGCGGATCGGGGAGGACCGGTGGCGCAGCACCGAGGCGTTCCTGCAGCGCCGCGGCGGCACCGCCGTGTTCTTCGGGCGCTGGACCGCGGTGCTGCGCGCGATGGTGCCCGGGGCGGCCGGGATGGCCGGGCTGCCCTACCGGACGTTCGCGCTCTACAACGCCCTGGGCGGCACCCTCTGGGCGGTCGCCTGCGGGCTCGGCGGCTATCTGGTCGGCGGCGTCATCGGTCGGTACGTCTCCGGCCTCGGCTACGTGATCGGCGCGGTGGTCGTGCTGTTCGTGGCCTTCCACTACGTGCAGAAGTACCGCCACCGGCGGGCCGCCGACGCGCCTACCAGCGACCTGTCCGCGCACTGACCACCGCGGCGGCCGCCGCCCCGGCGCTGGACGTCCGCAGCACCGACGGGCCGAGCCGCACCGCGGTGCCGCCCAGCAGGGCGAGCTCCTCGGGCGAGATGCCGCCCTCCGGCCCCACGACCAGGACCACGTCACCGGCCAGCGGCACCGCCGACAGCGGTGTCGTGGCGTCCTCGTGCAGCACCAGCACCTGACCCGGCAGCGCCGCGACCTCGGCGGTGCGCAGCGGCCCGCGGACCACCGGGAACCAGGCCCGGCGGGACTGCTTGCCGGCCTCGCGGGCGGTCGACCGCCACCGCTCCAGCGCCTTGGCGCCGCGGTCGCCCTCCCACCGCACGACGCAGCGCGCCGCCGCCCAGGGCACCACCTCGTCGACGCCCACCTCGGTGGCCAGCTCGACCGCCAGCTCGCCGCGGTCGCCCTTGGCGAGCGCCTGCACGAGCGTGATCCGCGGGGACGGCGCCGGCTCGACCTCGCGGGCGCCGACCGCGACGGTGACGGTGTCCTTGGTGGTCGCGGTCACCACGCCGGTGCAGCGGGTCCCGGTGCCGTCGACCAGGTCGAGCGGCTCACCGACCCGCAGCCGCTTCACGGTCGCGGCGTGCCGGCCCTCCGGCCCGTCCAGGACCACCCGGTCCCCCGCCAGGTCGGCGCAGAGGAAGACCGGGTTGCTCACCGACCGCCGCGGAGCCGGCCGAACAGCCCGCCGCCGGCCTTGGCCACCATGCCGGGCCGCTCCTCGCCGCGCAGCGCCGCGAGCTTGCGCAGCAGCTCGACCTGCTCGTCGTCGAGCTTGGTCGGGACCTCGACGCCGAGGTGCACGTGCAGGTCACCGCGGCCGGTGCCGCGCAGGTGCGGCACACCGCGGGCGCGCAGCGTGAAGACCTCTTCGGACTGGGTGCCGGCCGGCACGTCGAGCTGCTCCTCGCCGTCGAGGGTGCTCAGCGGCAGCGAGGTGCCCAGCGCCGCCGCCGTCATCGGCAGCGTGACGGTGCAGTGCAGGTCGTCGCCGTCGCGGGTGAACACCGGGTGCGGCCGCTCGTGCACCTCGACGTAGAGGTCACCGGCCGGGCCGCCGCCGGGGCCGATCTCGCCCTCGCCGGCGAGCCGGATCCGCATGCCGTCCTCGACGCCGGCGGGCACCTTGACGGTGAGGGTGCGGCGGGCCCGGACCCGGCCGTCGCCGCGGCACTCGGTGCAGGGGTGCTCGATGACGGTGCCGGTGCCGGTGCAGCGCGGGCAGGTGCGGGTGGTCATGACCTGCCCGAGGAAGCTGCGCTGCACCTGCTGCACCTCACCGCGACCGCGGCAGGTCTCGCAGGTGGTCGGCAGCGTGCCGGGGGCGGTGCCCTGGCCCTCGCAGGTGCCGCACAGCACGGCCGTCTCGATCGTCAGCTCGCGCTGGGTGCCGAACGCCGTCTCGGCCAGGTCGCACTCGATCCGGATCAGCGCGTCGGCGCCCTGCTGGCTGCGGGACCGCGGTCCGCGGGCGCCCCCACCACCGAAGAAGGCGTCCATGATGTCGCCCAGGCCGCCGAAGCCCTGGCCGAACGGGCTGCCCTGGCCACCACCGCCGCCCGGCGCGAGCGGGTCGCCGCCGAGGTCCACCACCTGGCGCTTCTGCGGGTCGGACAGCACCTCGTAGGCGGCCGTGACCCGCTTGAACTTCTCCTGCGCGACCGGGTCGGGGTTGACATCCGGGTGCAGCTCGCGGGCCAGCTTGCGGTAGGCCTTCTTGAGCTGGTCGTCCGTCGCCCCCTGCTCCACACCGAGCAGGCCGTAGTAGTCGGTCGCCACCTCAGGCACCGGCCAGGAGGTCGCCGACGTAGCGCGCGACCGCGCGCACGCTGCTGATGTTGCCCGCGTAGTCCATGCGGGTCGGGCCCAGGACGCCCAGCCCTCCCGGGCCGTAGCCCATCGCGACCACGGAGGTGGACCGAAGTCCCTCCACGCTGTTCTCCTCGCCGATCTTCACGTGCACGGTGGTGGGGTCGTTGACCTCGCCGATGAGCTTGAGCAGCACGACCTGCTCCTCCAGTGCCTCGAGCACCGGGCGGAGGGTCTGCGGGAAGTCGAGGGCGTGCCGGGTGAGGTTGGCGGTGCCGCCGATGGCGATCCGCTCCTCGGGCTTCTCGACCAGGGCCGAGAGCACCACCGACAGCACGCTGGTGAGCACCGGCCGCAGCGACGGCGGCGCGGCGTCGGGCAGGTCCTCGAGGGCCTTCGGGGCGTCGAGCAGCTTGCGCCCGTGCAACCGGGGGCCGAAGACGTTGCGCAGCTGATGGACGTCGTCGTCGCTGACGAGCCCGGGCAGCTCGAGCACCCGCTGCTCGACCCGGCCGCTGTCGGTGATGAGCACCAGCAGCAGCCGGTTCGGGGCCAGGTGCACGATCTCGAGGTGCCGGACCTCAGAGCGCGACAGCGACGGGTACTGCACCACCGCCACCTGCTGCGTGAGCTGCGACAGCAGCCTGACGCTGCGGTGCACGACGTCGTCGAGGTCGACCGCGCCCTCCAGGAAGCTCTGGATGGCGCGCTTCTCCGCCGACGACAGCGCCTTGACCTGGCTGAGCCGGTCGACGAACAGCCGATAGCCCTTGTCGGTGGGGATCCGCCCGGCGCTGGTGTGCGGGTGGGTGATGAACCCCTCCTCCTCCAGCAGCGCCATGTCGTTGCGCACCGTGGCGGGGCTCACGCCCAGCCCGTGCCGCTCCGCCAGGGTCTTGGAACCGACCGGCTCGTTCGTCGAGACGAAGTCCTCGACGATCGCCCGAAGCACCTCGAGCTTGCGGTCGTCCAGCACGCCCCGACACCTCCTGGCACTCGTGAAGTCAGAGTGCCAAGTGTACGGCGAACCGGCCCCCGCGCGGGGCCCCGCTCCGCCCCGCTCCGGTGATCCACGGAACGGGCGCCGCCGTTGAGGGCCCTGAAACGGCGTCGCTGGTTCCGTGGATCACCGGGGTTTGATTAGTGCGGCGCGGTACGACGGGCCGCCGGGCGGGCGCCCAGCTGCGGCCGGGCCGGGCGCTGCCCCTGCGGGCGGGCCGACCGGTCGTTGTAGCTGCGCGGGCGCTGCGCGCGCTCCGACAGCG
>JAOPVD010000096.1 GCA_025966295.1 Frankiales bacterium
GCGATCAAGAACTCCGACAGCCTGGACTTCTCGGGCTTCCTGGCGGCGTACGAGGACATCGTCCGGCGGGCCCGGACCGGCAAGCTCACGACCGAGGACTTCCAGGGCGCGACGATCAGCCTCACCAACCCGGGCGGCATCGGCACCGTGCACTCGGTGCCGCGGCTGATGCAGGGCCAGGGCGCGATCATCGGCGTCGGGGCCATGGAGTACCCCGCCGAGTTCCAGGGCGCGTCCGAGGAGCAGCTCGCCAAGCTCGCCATCTCCAAGATCATCACGCTGACGTCGACCTACGACCACCGGGTCATCCAGGGCGCGCAGTCCGGCGAGTTCCTGCGCCGCATGCACGAGCTGCTGCTCGGCGCCGACGGCTTCTACGACGAGGTCTTCGCCTCGCTGCGGATCCCGTACGAGCCGGTCCGCTGGGTCCCGGACGTCACCACCACGCACGAGGGCGACCTCGACAAGGCCACCCGGCTCAACGAGCTGATCCACGCCTACCGGGTCCGCGGCCACCTGATGGCCGACACCGACCCGCTGAACTTCAAGGTCCGCACCCACCCCGACCTCGACGTCGTCAACCACGGCCTGACGCTCTGGGACCTGGACCGCGAGTTCCCGGTCGGCGGCTTCGCCGGCCAGCGGGTCATGAAGCTGCGCGACGTGCTCGGCGTGCTGCGCGACTCCTACTGCCGCAACGTGGGCATCGAGTACATGCACATCCAGGACCCGGCCGAGCGCCGCTGGATCCAGGAGCGGGTCGAGAAGAAGTCGCAGCAGGCCGACCGCGACCTGCAGCTGCACGTGCTCAAGCGGCTCAACGCCGCCGAGGCCTTCGAGAACTTCCTGCAGACCAAGTTCGTCGGCCAGAAGCGCTTCTCCCTGGAGGGCGGCGAGGCCGTCATCCCGATGCTGGACGCGGTCCTGCAGGGCGCCGCGAAGGCGCAGCTGGACGAGGTCGTCATCGGCATGGCGCACCGCGGCCGGCTGAACGTGCTGGCCAACATCGTGGGCAAGTCCTACGGCCAGATCTTCCGCGAGTTCGAGGGCAACATCGACCCGCGCACCGTGCAGGGCTCCGGCGACGTGAAGTACCACCTCGGCGCGGAGGGCACCTTCACCGCGTCGGACGGCTCCTGCACCCGGGTCTCGCTGACCTCCAACCCGTCGCACCTGGAGGCCGTCGACCCGGTGCTCGAGGGCATCGTGCGGGCCAAGCAGGACGTCATCGACAAGGGCGAGGCCGGCTTCACCGTCCTGCCGCTGCTCATCCACGGCGACGCCGCGTTCGCCGGCCAGGGCGTGGTCGCGGAGACGCTGCAGATGGGCCAGCTCCGCGGCTACCGCACCGGCGGCACCGTGCACGTCGTCATCAACAACCAGGTGGGCTTCACCACCGCGCCGGAGAGCAGCCGGAGCTCGACGTACTCCACCGACGTCGCTCGGACGGTGCAGGCGCCGATCTTCCACGTCAACGGCGACGACCCCGAGGCGTGCGTGCGGGTCGCGCAGCTGGCCTTCGAGTTCCGCCAGGCGTTCAAGAAGGACGTCGTCATCGACCTGGTCTGCTACCGCCGACGCGGCCACAACGAGGGCGACGACCCGTCGATGACGCAGCCCCTGATGTACGACGTCATCGACCGCAAGCGCTCGGTCCGCAAGACCTACACCGAGCAGCTGGTCGGCCGTGGTGACATCACCATCGAGGAGGCCGAGGAGGCGCTGAAGGACTACCAGGCGCAGCTCGAGCGGGTCTTCGCCGAGACCCGCGACGCCTCGTCGGCGACGGCTCCCGAGCCGGCGATGGTCGACGTCCTGGACCTGTCGCAGATCGACACCGCGGTCGAGCAGGACGTCCTGGACCGGATCGGCAAGGCGCACGTCGAGCTGCCGGACGGCTTCACGCCGCACCCCAAGCTGGCACCGCTCATGGAGCGCCGGTCCGGGATGGTGTCGCAGGGCGGCATCGACTGGGGCTTCGGCGAGGTGCTCGCCTTCGGGTCGCTCCTGCTCGAGGGCACCCCGGTGCGCCTCGCCGGTCAGGACTCGCGCCGCGGCACCTTCGTGCAGCGGCACGCCACCCTGATCGACCGGGTGACGGGGGCCGAGCACACGCCGCTGCGGTACCTGTCCGACGACCAGGCGCCGCTCTACGTCTACGACTCGCTGCTCAGCGAGTACGCCTGCGTCGGCTTCGAGTACGGCTACTCCGTGGCCCGGCCCGAGGCGCTGGTGCTCTGGGAGGCGCAGTTCGGCGACTTCGTGAACGGCGCCATGACAGTCATCGACGAGTTCATCTCCTCCGGCGAGGCCAAGTGGGGCCAGCGCTCCGGCGTCACCCTGCTGCTGCCGCACGGCTACGAGGGCCAGGGCCCCGACCACTCCTCGACCCGCATCGAGCGCTTCCTGCAGCTGTGCGCCGAGGACAACATGACGGTCGCCTACCCGACCACCCCGGCGCAGCACTTCCACCTGCTGCGCGCCCAGGCGATGTCGAGCGTCAACCGGCCGTTGGTGGTCGTCACCCCGAAGTCGATGCTGCGCCTGAAGGCAGCCGCGTCGGCCCCGGCCGACTTCACCAGCGGCCGCTGGCAGCCGGTGCTCGCCGACCAGGAGCAGCCCGACCCCGCCGGCGTCACCCGCGTGGTGCTGTCGGCCGGCAAGGTCTTCTACGACCTGGCCGCCGGACGCCGCAAGCGCGAGGACACCAGCGTCGCGCTGGTCCGCGTCGAGCAGCTCTACCCGGTGCCGGGGGCGCAGATCGCCGCCGCGCTCGCGCAGTACCCCAACGCCACGGACCTGGTGTGGGCGCAGGAGGAGCCGGCCAACCAGGGCGCCTGGTCGCACATCGCGCTGTCGCTGCCCGAGTCGCTGCCGGACGAGGTGCGGCTGCGCCGGGTGTCGCGGCGGGCTGCGGCCTCCCCGGCGGCCGGCTCCAGCAAGGTGCACGAGGCGGAGCAGGCGGCGCTCGTCGAGGCCGTCTTCGCGCGCTGATGTACTTCACCGACCGCGGTCTGGAGGAGCTCGCCGAGCGGCGCGGCGAGGAGCAGGTCACCCTCGCCTGGCTCGCCGAGCGGCTCAAGGAGTTCGTCGACGAGCACCCCGAGTTCGAGGTGCCGGTCGAGCGGGTCGCCACCTGGCTGGCCCGCCTCGACGACGACGAGGACTGACCCGCACCCGGGTGCCTCGCAGACGAGCGGGCGGGGAGCGGCTCTGCGAGGCTGGGCGGCGTGCTCCTGGCTGACCTCGCCGCCGCCTCCCGCGACGTCGCGGCGACCGCGTCCCGGACGGCCAAGCTCGAGCGGCTGGCCGACGCGCTGCGCGCGACCGCGCCCGCCGAGGTCGCGATCGTGACGTCGTACCTGTCCGGCGAGCTCACCCAGCGCCGGACCGGTGTCGGCCGGCGCTCGCTGCAGGGCCTGCCCGCCGCGGCCGCAGTGCCGACCCTGACGGTGCTCGAGGTGGACGCCGCCTTCGCCACGCTGGCCGGGCTGTC
>JAOPVD010000063.1 GCA_025966295.1 Frankiales bacterium
CGCTCGGGGCGCGTCGCACCGCGCTGCTGGTCCCCGGCCCGCGGACCGTCGTACACGGCAGGGGCAACGGTCGCGCGTTCGGCTGCGCCACCGGCGCCGAGCCGGGGACCGCGCAGGCGTGCCTGCAGGGCTTCACCGGCCCCACCCCGCACTTCCACCCGGTGTTCTTCGTGCCGGGCGAGCCGACCCGTACGGCGGTCGCCGTGCGCTGGCGCGGACCGCACAGCACCCGCGTGGCGACCACCTCGCCGGCCGGCCTGGCCGGAGCGGACGAGCTGGCGCTGCGGCTGGTGGTGCCGGCCGGGGCCCCGCAGACCCGCTTCGCCGTCCGGCTCACCGACGCGCACGGCCGGTCCGCGCAGCTCGGCGTCGCGAGCGTCCGCGGGCTGCCGGCGTACCGGGACGTGGCAGGCACCGGCGTGTTCTGGGGTCAGGAGGTGCGGCTCCCGCTCACCGCCGCCCGTGGCCTGGACCTGCGGCACCTCGCGAAGCTCGAGCTGGGCGCGCGGTCAGCCACCGGCGCCCTCTGGCTGCTCGACGCCTGGGGCCACCGGCACGGCCTCGACGCGTCACCGGGGCTGCGGCTGCCGCGCCTCGACGTGTCCCACCAGGCGGTCAAGGAGGGGTCCGCCGGGACCCGCACCGTCGACATCACGGTCTCCGTCACCGGCCGGCTTGCCGGGCCGGCCACCTTCTGGCTGCTGATCGTCGACCAGCGCGGCATCGTCGCGCCGGTCAGCCGCACCGTCCGGCTCGCCGCCGGCGCCCGCCGGTACGTGCTGCCGGTGAAGGTCACCGGCAACCGGCTGGACGACTACGACGTGCAGCGGGTGACGGTCGCCGTGCTGGCGGTGCGTGGCCTGGTCGCCGGGGACTACACCGGCGGGCTGGACATCCTCGACGACGACCCGACACCGACGCTCACCGTGGTGCCCGTCGCCGACCGCGTCGTGGAGGGCCAGCCGCTGCGCTGGCGGCTCGAGCTGTCGGGGCCCAGCAACATCGACACCTACCTGCCGCTGCGGGCCGTTGCTCCCGGCCAGCCGGAGCTGTCCACCGACGACGTGACCCGTGACTGGCTGCTGGCCAACGCGTTCTACGACGCCCCTCCGGACCCGCCGGTGGTGCTGTCGAAGGACGGCCTGGTGAACCCGTTCCTCATGATCCCGGCCGGGCAGACCACCGCCGACGTCGTCGTGGACACCGTCACCGACAGCCGGACCGAGGGACCGGAGCAGCTGCTGTTCGTCGTGCCCCCGGACTACCCGACGCGCGGGCTGCCGCCCGGTCTCGAGCTGCGCGGGACGGTGGTCGACCCGTCGTAGGCTCGCCGCCGTCGGGAGGAGATCAGGTGAGCACTGAGGTCGGGGACGCGTTCAAGGCGATCTGGACGACCGGGTCGGTCAACGAGGACTGGGCGCACTGGCCCGACCACCTCACCGAGGACGTGCTCTACGTCGAGCGGATCTTCGGCACCATGCACGGCCGCGAGGCGGTGCGGACCTGGATCACCGACCTGATGGCGGTGCGCGCCGACGTGCACGCGGTCCTCAACTGGTACGTCGTCTCCGGCGACCGGGTGGTGCTCGACATGACCAACCGCTACTACCACCCCGACCCGGCGCAGCCGCCGATCGACTTCGCCGGCCTGACCGTGCTGCAGTACGGCGGCGCCGGGCTGTTCAAGTACGAGGAGGACTACTGGGACGCGGCCGGTGCCAGGACCGCCTACGAGACGTGGTCCAAGGCGGTCGAGGCGTGGGGCGGCAAGGGCCTGGAGGATGGCCGGCTCGAGCGGCTCGAGGCCGCGCGCAAGCAGCAGAACCACGCGGTGCTCAACGGCGCAGCGACCAGCGCCTGACCGCCCGGAGCGCAAGCAGCGCGACGACGAAGGCGGCCACGCCGAGCAGCAGCGTGAGGACGGCGAGCGCGGCACCCTCGCCGAGGTCGCCCTCCCGGAAGCCGCGCTCGTAGACCAGCAGCGGCAGCGTCTTGGTCGCGTCGAGCGGCCCGCCGCGGGTGAGCAGCAGGGTCGGCACCAGGGCGTTGGTCATGCTGACCAGCACGTCGCGGGCGGTCAGCAGCAGCAGCACCGGCGCCAGCAGCGGCAGGGTGATGCGGCGGAACCGGGCCAGCGGCCGGGCGCCCTCCACCCGGGCCGCGTCGTACAGCGACTCGGGCAGCTCGCGACGGGCCGCGAGCGTGACCAGGAAGCCCTCGCCGAGGGCGAACACCGAGAGCGCGACGATCGTCAGCCGGGCCCCCCAGGTGTCGATGAGCACCGGTCCGGGGGTGCCCCCGGTGAGCCGCAGCACCGCGCCCAGCGGGCCGTACAGCGGGTTCACCACCCACAGCCAGATGAGCGCGGTCGCCGGGTCCGGGATGACCGACGGGGCGAACACCGACACCCGCGTCGCCCCGGCCAGCCGGCTGCTGCCGTCGGCGAGCAGCGCCAGCAGCAGCCCGCCGACGATCCGGAGCGGCACCGCGAGCAGCAGGAACCAGCCGGTCGAGCGCAACGAGTTGTGCAGCTCGGGGTCGGCCAGGACGTCCCGGAACGTGCCGAGCCCGTTGAACGTCGCGGGCGACAACCCGTCGTACGTCGTGAACGCGTAGCCGGCGGTGACGACGGCGGGCGCGACGACCAGCACCAGGGCGCCCACCACGAAGGGCAGCCCCATGAGGGCCGCCCCGCGCTGGTAGCGGCTCCTCACGCCACCCGCTGCCCGGCCGCGTCGAAGCCGGTGTGCCGGCTGACCCGCAGCCCGGTCCGGTCACCCCGGCGCAGCCCGCTGCCCGGCGCCAGCCGGGCCAGCAGCCGGTGGCCGTCCACCTCCAGGTCGGCGACCTGCTCGTGCCCGAGGTCGTCGACTGCGGTCACCAGGGCCTCGGTCCCCGGCACCAGCTCCACGTGCTCGGCCCGCACGCCGACCGTCGCCACTCCGGCGGCCGCGTTGAGGCCGAGGCTGCCGACCGGCAGCAGCGCCATCGGGTGGGTGCCGACGAACGCGGCCACGAAGGTGGTGGCCGGGGTGTCGTAGAGCTCGCGGGGGGTGCCGACCTGCTCCACCCGGCCGTCCCGCAGCAGCGCGACCCGGTCCCCGAGGGTCATCGCCTCCGACTGGTCGTGGGTGACGTAGAGCGCGCAGCGGCCATCGGTGCGCAGCAGCTGCTCGAGGTCGCGGCGGGCCGCGGTGCGCAGCACCGGGTCGAGGGCGGACAGCGGCTCGTCGAGGCAGAACACCACCGGGTCGCGCAGCAGCGCCCGGGCCAGCGCGACCCGCTGCCGCTCGCCGCCGGAGAGCTCGCCGGGCAGCCGGTGCAGCAGGTCCGACAGCTGCAGCCGGTCGGCCACCTCCAGCACCCGCCGCCGGCGCTCGGAACGGGGAGCCTTGCGGACCGCCAGGCCGAAGCCGATGTTGGCGGCCACGTCGAGGTGCGGGAACAGCGCGTAGCCCTGGAACACCATCGCCACCGGCCTGGCCTCGGGGCTGGCCCGGGTGACGTCCCTCCCGCCGACGTGCACGCTGCCGGCGGTCGGCGTGAGCAGCCCGTTGACGAGCCGCAGCAGCGTCGACTTGCCCGACCCCGACGGCCCGACGACGGCGAGCACCTCACCGGCGGCGACCGACAGGTCGACCTCCGAGACCGCCGACCGGCCGTCCTTGCCGTAGCCGAAGGACAGCTGGTGCACCGCGACGCCGGCGCTCATCCCTTGGCGAGCTCGGTCTTGGTCGCCTTCGCGATGTCGGCGATCGCCCGGTCGAGGCTGGTCTTGCCGGCGAACAGCTGGGTCAGGATCTCCTCGGTCACGCCCTCGGCCTCGTTCCAGGTCGGGGTGTGCGGCAGCGCGCGCACCGCATCGATCTGGTCGAGGAAGACCTGGGAGCTGCGCGGGGCCTGGTCCGGCGCGAGGAAGTCGGGGCTCTGCGCAACCGCCTTCTGCATCGGCACGGTCCGGCCGGCCCGGGCCAGCAGGTTGGCGCCGGGGCCGGCCACGGCGTAGGCCGCGAACGCCTGCGCGAGCGCGGTGTTCTGCGAGGCCTTGGTGACGCAGTACCCGTCGGAGTGCAGCACCGACACCGCGCTCTTCTTGGTAGGCACAGGGGCGACGTCGAAGGCCAGCCCGTCGGTCTTGCGCAGGCCCGGCACGGCCCGGCGGCTGTCGAGGTACATCGCGACCTTGCCCGCGCTGAACGCCTCCTCGGGGTCCTGGGCGGCGCGGTCGGTGGCCGACAGCCCGGTCCGCTGCAGCCGCAGGAGGAACTGCAGGGCTTCCCGGGCCTCCGGCGAGCTCAGGTCGACGGTGGTCGGCGCGTCGGCGTCGTCGACGACCTCACCGCCGTTGCTCCACACGAACGGCGCCAACCGGACCAGCCCGGTCTCGAAGCCGATCGCCTTGGTTCCCTGGGACCGCAGCGCTTGTGCGGTCGCGAGCAGGTCGTCCCAGGTCCAGCCGGGGCGGGGCAGCGCGACGCCGGCCGAGGCGAACAGCTTGGTGTTGAGGTACACGACCATGCTCGAGGCGTTCGACGGCCGGCACAGCAGGGTGCCGTCGAAGGTGAAGGCCTCGAGCGGCTTGGCGTACAGCCCGTCCGTGGCACTCGCCGGCACCGGCGCGATGACGCCCTTCGCGGCGAAGCTGCCGAGTCGCCGGTAGTTCATGAGGAACAGGTCGGGGGCGCTGCCGGCGGCGAAGGCCGTCGTGAGCTTTGCGACGAGCTCGCCCGGCTCCGTCACGGTGTCCAGGGTGACGGTGGTGCCCGGGTTGGCCGCCTCGAACCCGGCGACCACGTCCTTCAGGGCCCGGATCTCGCCCTCGCCACCGGCGGCCGCGACCGTGATGCTGTCGCCGACCTGCTTCGGGCTGTCGCCGCCCTGCCCGCACGCCGTGCTCAGCAGCGTCAGGGCGAGCAGGCTCAGGACGGTGCGGCGCACTGGGTTCTCCCGGTCACGAGTCCGTGTCACCTGTTCGTCGCGATGTCGAGCGAGGAGAGCAGCCGGCGTTGGGCGAGCAGCAGCAGGAGCAGCGGAGGGAGCGCGAGCATAAGCGCGCCGGCCAGGGCGACGGGGGTCTCGGCCGGGTCCAGGTTGCGGAGCTCGGCGACGGCCAGCGGCAGCGTCCGCTCGGCCGACGACCGGACGTAGAGCAGGGCGTCCAGGTAAGCCCCCCAGTGGACGGTGAACACCAGCGCCGCGATCGCCGTCGTGGTCGCGCGCACCTGCGGCAGACCGACGGTCCACCAGGTGCGGACTGCCGAGGCCCCCTCCACCCGGGCCGCCTCCCAGTGTTCGGTCGGCACCCGCCGGAATGCTTGGTAGGCAAGGAGAACCGCGACCGGAGTGGAGGCGGCGAGCGCCGGCGCGACCAGCGGGACGAGGGTGTCGAGCACGCCGAGCTCGAGGTAGAGCACGAAGCGCGCGACCCACAGCATCGGCAGCGGCACGACGAGCAGCAGCAGCACCGCCACGACGGACCAGCGGCGTCGGCGCGTTGACAGCTGCGACATGGCAAATCCCACAGTGCTCGCCACCAGCACCCCGAGCGGGACGGCCAGGCCGACGACCAGCGCCGAGTTGCGAAACGCCGTGCCGAGGTCGATCTCCCTGCCGAGCTGGTCGAAGGCGCCCAGGCTGGGCGACGCCGGCAGCACCTCCAGGCCGTCCGGCGGCGGCAGGCCCAGGCGCCGCAGTGAGCCCGACAGCACCAGCAGGACGGGGGCCAGGAAGACCACCAGCACGAGCACCCGCAGGGCGGCCTTGACGGTGGGCATGCGCACCATCATGGCGGTCAGCGCATCAGGGTCCCGATGTCGAGCGGGATCGCCGCGCCGGTGACGTGCCGTGCCTCGTCCGAGCACAGCCAGGCGACGGCGGCCGCGATGTCCTCCGGGTCGGAGTGGGTGGCCGGCAGGCCGTTCATGAAGATGGGTCCGAGGGTGTGCTGGTCCTCGACCACCAGCGGGAACAGCCCGGGTGTCGTCATGCCGGTCGGCACCGAGGCGGGGTGGATGGTGTTGACCCGGATCAGGTGCTGGCCGACCTCGTTGGCGACCGAGCGGGCCAGCCCGACCAGCGCGTGCTTGCTGGCCGAGTAGTCCGCCAGGAACGGCAGTCCGCGCAGGCCCGCCACGCTGCTCGTGATGACGATGGCGCCGCCGCGGCCTTGCGCGATGAGGACCGGCACGGTGGCCTTCAGGGTGTGGAAGGTGCCGGTCAGGTTGGTCCCGATCGTCTCCTGCCACTGCTCCAGGCTGATGTCGACGAACCGCGAGCCGGTGCAGATGCCGGCGTTGGCGACCACCACGTCCAGCCCGCCGAGCTGCGCCACGCCGTCGTCGACGGCGGCCTTGAGGGCGGCGTAGTCACGGGTGTCGACCACGTAGGACAACGCCCGCCGGCCCTCCTTCTCGACGAGGGCGACGGTGTCCTCGAGCTCGGCCACCGTCGGCCCGTCGTACCCAGTGGTCGCGAAGGTCTCGCAGATGTCGACGAGGAGGACGTCCGCCCCCTCCTGCGCCAACCGGACGGCGTGCGCCCGGCCCTGGCCGCGGGCGGCTCCGGTGATGAGGGCGGTCTTGCCGAGGTAGCGCTGGTGCACAGCAGGTCCCTTCGGAGGCGGCGACGGCGAGAAGCCTCCACGACCGAACTGTAACGCGTTCTACCTTGGGTCGAGGGCCGCCGCGAGACCCAGGCGCTGGGCGTCGGTCAGGGCCAGTGGCGTCCGTGCGTCGTACCCGAAGCTGACGAGCACCACCTGGACGGTGGCGGCCGGCTCGCCGTCCTGCGAGACGGTGCACTCGATCCGGAACGACGTGCGACCGATCGACAGCACCCGGAGGTCGACGTCCAGCGGCCCGACGCCGACCTCGCGGTGGTAGTCGACCTCGAGGCGCGGCACGATGACGCCGGTCCCGAAGCCCTCGATCCCGGCCAGGAAGGTCGTCCAGGCCAGCCCGCAGCGCCGCAGGATCCGGTCGAAGGTCAGGTGGTGGCCGTAGCCGGGCGCGGTCGGGTCGACCTCGGCAATCAGGGACTCGATGTCGTCGGGGGTCACGTCGGTGGAGTGGCGGTACACCTCCCCATTCTTGCCGGTGACAAGATCGGCCGGTGATCCGGCGTCCAGTCACCGCGGTGCTGGGCGTCCTGACCTTCCTGCTGGGGGCGCCGACCGCCTTTCGGCTGCTGGGCGACCACGGCGTCAACGCCTTCGTGCTGGCGGCCGCGGTCGTGCCCCTGGTCCTGCTGCCGCTGGCCGGGCTGCTGGTGGTGCAGGTGCTGCTGCGCCGCCGGCGCCTGGCCGCGCTGACCGCGGTGCTGGTGGTGCTCAACGTGGTGTGGCTGGTGCCGCAGTACGTGCCCGCCCGGGTGACCACCGGCTCCCAGCTCACGGTGCTGCAGGTGAACCTGCGCTTCGGCGGGGGCGACCCGTTCGCGCTCGTGGGGATGGTCCAGCGGCACCGGGTCGACGTGCTGGCGGTGCAGGAGCTCACGCCGGAGGCGGTGGACGCGCTGCGCGGCGCCGGGCTCGACCGGGAGCTGCCGTTCCGCGAGGTGCTGCCGGGCCGGGGGCCGGACGGTGCGGGGCTGTGGTCGCGGCACCCGCTCGACAGCCTGCCGGCCTGGCCCACCCGGTACCCGGCGCCCGGCGCCGTGGTGAAGACCCCGGGCCGGGACGTCGTGGTGCGGGTGGTGCACCCGGCACCGGCCACCATCGCGGCCGGCGCGGGGCAGTACCGCGCTGACTACGCCACTCTGCGGCGGGCGGTGGAGCGGCTGGACCCGCAGGTCGCCACCGTGCTCGTCGGGGACTTCAACGCGACCGTCGACAACAGCGAGCTGCGCGACCTGATGGCAGGCCGCTTCCGCGACGCCGCCGAGCTCGCCGGCGACGGCCTGCAGCGCACCTGGTCGCTCCGGCCCGGCTGGCCGCCGCTGCTGCACCTGGACCACGTGCTCGTCGACCCGCACTTCACGGTCCGCGCAACCATGGTCCTCGACCTGCCCGGCAGCGACCACGAGGCCGTGGTCGCCCGGCTCGTGCTCACCTGACGGGGCGCGCCGGGAGGTTGGTGCCCGCAACCATGTGGTTCCCTGTAGGACATCTACGCGCCCTGTTCCTGGGCCATCCATCGGGGAGGGGAGGGCAGGGCGTGCACGTGCTCGCGTCGCGGCTGTCCTGGCGTCGTCTCCCGTGGCTCGGCGAGATCATCTCGATCGGGGTCGGCTACGTCCTCTACAGCCTGATCCGGGTCCTCGCGAACAGCCAGGGTGACGTCGCGCGGCTGCACGCCGAGCAGGTCATCGCGGTGGAGCGCTGGTTCGGGATCTTCCACGAGATGCCGGTGAACGCCTTTCTCACCCAGCACCACTGGCTCGAGCTGGTCTGCAGCTACTACTACGCCACGCTGCACTTCGTCGTCACCCCGCTGCTGCTCGCCTGGCTGTGGCACCGCCGGGCCCGGCTCTACGCCCCGCTGCGGAGCGCGCTGGTCATCGCGTCCGGCAGCGCCCTGGTGGTCTACGCCGCCTGGCCGCTCGCGCCCCCGCGCTTCACCCTCGACGGGGCCGTCGACACCATCATCGAGCACCCGGTGGTGTGGGCGTCCGGTCCCAAGGTCGAGGGCTTCTTCAACGACTTCGCGGCGATGCCCAGCCTGCACGTGGCGTGGGCCGTCTGGTGCGCGATGGCGGTGACCGCAGTGCTCCGCAGCCGCTGGCGGCACCTGGCCTGGCTGTACCCGATCGGCACCACGCTGGTCGTGGTGGCCACCGCCAACCACTTCCTGCTCGACGCCGTCGGCGGCCTCGTCATCGTGGCGGTGCCGTGGTACCTGTGCGGGCTGCGGATCCGGCGGCATGTGCCGACCGTGTACCGCGTGGAGACGGTGCCGGTCAGCGAGCCGGTCGCGGCTTGACCGTCAGCGGGAGCAGCCGCAGGGCGCCCGGGGCGGTCGCCGGCACCGCCGGCCGGCCCGGCGCGACCGCAGCCAGCCGCACGTAGGGCTGGCCCTGCGCCGGACGCGGGTCGGCGTCGCCGAGGTTGGGCCACAGCGACATCGCCCGCTCCGCCTGGGCGGTGATGGTCAGCGACGGGTTGACCCCGAGGTTGGCGCTGATCGCGGCGCCGTCCACGACGTGCAGTGTCGGGTAGCCGTGCACCCGGTGGTAGGCGTCGATGACGCCGGTCTCCGGGGCGTCGGAGATGACGCAGCCGCCGATGATGTGCGCGGTCATCGGCACGTTGGCGACGTCGCCCAGGGTGCCGCCGGGGAAGCCGCCGATCTCGGCCGCGATCCGCCGGGTGGCCTCGTGCGCGACCGGGATCCAGGTCGGGTTGGCGGCGCCGTGCCCCGGCCCGCTGGTGAGCTTGCCGCGACGGGTGCGCCGTACCGAGATCGAGTTGTCGAGGGTCTGCATCACCAGCACGATGATCGTCTTCTCGGACCAGCGCCGGACGCTGAGGCTGCGGGCGAACACGTACGGGTGCCGCAGCGCCTGCAGCAGGAAGCGCAGCCAGCGCGGCAGCCGGCCGCCGCCGTCCACGAGGATCGTGGACAGCAGCCCCATCGCGTTGGAGCCCTTGCCGTAGCGGACCGGCTCGACGTGCGTCACCTCGTCCGGGTGGAAGCTCGAGGTGATGGCCACCCCCTGGTCGTACGACGCGGCCGGCACGGTGGTGGTCTGCGCGCCCAGCAGGGCCTCGGAGTTGGTGCGCGTGACCATCCCGAGGCGGCCCGAGACGTCCGGCAGCACGCCGGTGTCACGCATCTCGTGCAGCAGCTGCTGGGTGCCGAGCGTGCCGGCGGCGAGCACCACCTGGCCGGCGGTGCGGCGGGTCACCGGGCCGCGCTTGCCGGTGGGCACCGTCTCCACCACCCAGCTGCCGTCGTCCTGCGGCCGGACCGCGGTCACCGTGGTGAGCGGCTCGACCACGGCGCCGAGCTGCTCGGCGAGGTAGAGGTAGTTGGTGTCGAGCCGGTTCTTGGCCCCGAAGCGGCAGCCGATCATGCAGTTGCCGCACTCGATGCAGCCGGTGCGGCGCGGGCCGGCGCCGCCGAAGTAGGGGTCCTCGACCTCCTTGCCGGGCTCGCCGAAGAAGACCCCGACCGGCGTCGGGCGGTAGGTGTGCCCGACGCCCATGTCGGCGGCGACCTTCTGCATGACGACGTCCGACGGCGTGACGGTGGGGTTCTCGACCACGCCGAGCATCCGCTGCGCCTGGTCGTAGTGCGGCGCGAGCTCGCTGCTCCAGTCGGTGATGCCGGCCCACTGCGGGTCCTGGAAGAACGCCGGCGGCGGCGTGTACAGGGTGTTGGCATAGACCAGCGAGCCGCCGCCGACGCCGGCGCCGGACAGGATGACGACATCCTTGAGCCAGGTGATGCGCTGCATGCCGGTCAGCCCCAGCCGCGGCATCCACAGGAACGCCCGCAGGTCCCAGGAGCTCTTCGGCAGCGTGTCCACGGTGAAGCGCTTGCCGGCCTCGAGCACCGTGACCCGGTAGCCCTTCTCGGCCAACCGCAGCGCCGTCACCGAGCCGCCGAAGCCGCTCCCCACAACGATGACATCGGCCGTTGTCTCAGTGCTCACCGAAGAAGTGTACGGCGGCCGCCGAGGCGCCGGGTACCCGCGCCACCCCCCAGCCCCCGTGATCCACGGAACCGGCGCCCACGTCTGGCCCCCGCCGATGTGGGCGCTGGTTCCGTGGATCACCGGGAAAGGGGGCGACGGGGGCGGGAGGGGTTGGGAGACTCGGGCGGTGATCGAGACCGCCCGCCTGACCCTGCACACCCTCTCGCCGGCCCTGCTCGCCCTGCTGGTCGCGGGCGATCTCGACGGCGCCCGCGCCACCGACCCGCCGTACGACATCACGGCCGCCACCTTCGCCGACGACGACTACGTGCTGCGGCTCCGGCTGGCGCAGCTCACCGCGGACCCGACCGAGCAGCCGTGGCTGTACCGGGTCGCGGTCCTGAAGGGCACCCGGGAGGTGGTCGGCCGGGCCGGGTTCCACGCGCGGCCGGACGCCGTCGGGATGGTGGAGGTCGGCTACTCGACGGCGCCCGCGCACCGGCGCCAGGGGTACGCGGTGGAGATGGCCAGCGCGCTGCTCGGCTGGGCCGGCGAGCGCGGCGCGAGGCAGTGCCTGGCCAGCGTGCGGCCCGACAACGCGGCCTCGCTCGGGACGATCACGAAGCTCGGTTTCGTGAAGGTGGGCGAGCAGGTGGATGAGATCGACGGGCTCGAGTGGGTGCATTCCCTGACGCTGCGCTGAGCCGTTATGCTTTCCGGCCAGCAGGTCCTCGGACCTCCAGGAGGCGTCGCCTAGCCCGGTCTATGGCGCCGCACTGCTAATGCGGTTTGGGTCTCTAGCCCATCGGGAGTTCAAATCTCCCCGCCTCCGCCACCCGAAGGGCGCCCGCAGGGGCGCTCTTCGTCGTTCCGGTCCGCGCCTCCACCGAGTTGTCGGTCGTGCGACCTACCGTCGTCCCATGCGCCTGCTCCACACCTCCGACTGGCACCTGGGCCGGTCGCTGCACCGCGCCGACCTGCGGGACGCGCAGGCCGGGTTCATCGACCACCTGGTCGACACCGTGCGGGCCGAGCACGTCGACGTGGTGCTGGTCGCCGGCGACGTCTACGACCGGGCGGTGCCGCCGCTGGATGCGGTGCAGCTGTGCGAGGACGCGTTCGTCCGGATCCGGGCCGCCGGCGCCCGGGTGGTCGTCATCAGCGGCAACCACGACAGCGCCCGCCGGCTGGGCTTCGGGTCGGCGCTGCTGGACCAGAGCGGCGTCTTCCTGCGCACCGCGGTGGCGGGCTGCGCCGAGCCGATCGTGCTCGACGGCGTGGCCTTGTTCGCGATCCCCTACCTGGAGCCGGAGGCGGTCCGCGGCGAGCTCGGCGACGCCCGCGGACACGTCGGGGTGCTGACCGAGGCGCTGGCCCGGGTGCGGGCGGTGGCACCGCCGGTGTCGGTGGTGCTGGCGCACGCCTGGGTGGCCGGCGGGCAGGCCTCGGAGTCCGAGCGCGACCTCACGGTCGGCGGGGTCTCGGCGGTGCCGGTGTCGCTGTTCGACGGCTTCACCTACTCCGCGCTGGGGCACCTGCACGGCCCGCAGGTGCTGACCGAGTCGTTGCGCTACAGCGGCTCGCCGCTCGCGTACTCCTTCAGCGAGGCCGCGCACACCAAGGGCTCCTGGCTGCTGACCGTGGCGGACGGCGGCCTGGGGGGCGTCGAGTTCGTCGAGGCGCCGGTGCCGCGCCGGCTGTCGACGCTGCGCGGTGAGCTGTCGACGCTGCTGACCGACCCGGCGCTGGCCGCCCAGGAGCAGCACTGGCTGTCGGTGGTGCTCACCGACACCGCCCGGCCCGACGCCGCCATGGACCGGCTGTCGGCGCGCTTCCCGCATGTGCTGGTGCTGACGCACGAGCCGGCCGGCGTGTCGCGCTCGGAGCAGTCGTACGCCGCCCGGGTGTCCGGCCGCTCCGACCGGGAGATCGCGGGCGCCTTCGTCGCGCACGTCCGCGGTACGCCGTCCTCGCCGGCCGAGCAGGCGCTGCTCGGGGAGGCCTTCGAGGCCGTCCGGCTGTCCGGCGCGTCGGCGTGAGGCCGCACGCGCTGCGGCTGACGGCGTTCGGGCCGTTCGCCGACACGGTGACGGTCGACCTCGACGCGCTGGCCGCGGCGGGGCTGTTCCTGCTGCACGGCCAGACCGGGGCCGGCAAGAGCACGCTGCTGGACGGGCTCGGCTTCGCCCTGTTCGGCCGGGTGCCTGGCGTGCGCAACGCCGCCAAGCGGCTGCGGTCCGACCACGCGGCGGCCACGGTCCGCACCGAGGTGCAGCTCGAGGCGACCCTCGGCGGCCGGCGGATGCGGATCACCCGCGCGCCCCAGCAGGAGCGCGCCAAGACCCGCGGCACCGGCACCACCACCGAGCAGGCGCGGGTGCTGCTCGAGGAGCTGCTCGATGGCGCCTGGGTGACGCTGTCGACCCGGGTCGGCGAAGCTGACGCGGAGATCGCCGACCTGGTCGGGATGTCGGCGGAGCAGTTCTTCCAGGTGGTGCTGCTGCCGCAGGGCGAGTTCGCGCAGTTTCTGCGGGCCAGCTCGGCGGACCGGGCGGCGGTGCTGCAGAAGCTGTTCGCCACCGAGCGGTTCGCCGACGTGGAGAGCTGGCTGGTCACCCGTCGGCGGGTCAGCGCCGAGCAGGTGGCCGGGGCCCGCGGAGCGCTGTCCCGGGTGGTGGCGCGGGTCGCCGAGGTCGCGGGCGTCGAGGCGGAGGCGGCCGGCGACGAGATCCTCGACCTCGTCGGCATGTCGGCCGAGCAGTTCTTCCAGGTGGTGCTGCTGCCGCAGGGGGAGTTCGCGCGCTTCCTGCGGGCCGACTCCTCCGCACGGGCACAGCTGCTGGAGAAGCTGTTCGGGA
>JAOPVD010000083.1 GCA_025966295.1 Frankiales bacterium
GCGAGGCGGCACTGCCGCCCACCCCGCCCTCGCTGCGCGCGGTCCCGCCGCTCGTGGCCGAGGCGGAGCAGGTGGGCCCGTTCACGGTGGCCCCTCCGCCCGTCCAGGTGGAGCAGGTCGACGAAGGGCCTGAGCCTCCGACCCAGCCCTGACCGGTCCTCACGCCCGTGCCCAAGATCGGCCGAGCCCCGTCTTCAGTAGGATGCGCAGGCTCATCCATGCTCCCCCTTCTCGGAGGACTCTCCACGTGATCGTCATCAGCGGGGCACTTGTCCTCGTCGCCCTCGTCCTGCTCGTGATCGGCCTGATCGATCCCAACCTCGGGTTCGTCTACGCCTCGATCGCCGTGAGCCTCGCCTCCTTCGGCTTCCTCGTCGTCGGCATCCTGCAGCGCCGCAAGGAGGTGCTGCCGGAGACGGCCGACGTTCCGGCCGGTGCCGCGGCCGCCCCGGCCGAGGGCGTCACCGCCATCATCCCGTCGACGCGCACGACCAAGGCCGCGGACGCCGAGCCGGCTGCGGCCGCTGCCGATGCCGCCCGCGAGGCCGTCACCGGGCAGGTGCTGGTCGTCGCCGGCCGGCCGCGCTACCACGTCGCCGGCTGCCGCTACCTCACCGGCAAGCAGGCCGACACGGTCGACGTCGCCGACGCCCGCGAGGAGGGCTTCACCGCCTGCGGCGTCTGCAAGCCGGACCTGGCGCTGGCCGAGGCCGCGCCGGCCACCGCGGGCAAGGCCGCCGCGACACCGGCCGAGGTCGCGCAGGTGGACGAGGTCGAGGTCGCCGAGCAGGCGCCGGTCAAGCCCGCGCGCGTCACGAAGGCCTCCGCCGCCAAGGTCGCGGCTCCGGCCAAGAAGGCTGCCGCGAAGGCCGCCCCGGCCACGAAGGCCGCTCCCGCCAAGGCTGCGGCGCCCGCGAAGAAGGCGCCCGCGAAGGCCAGCCCGGCCAAGAAGGCCGCCGCGGCGCCCGCCAAGCGCGGTGGCGTCGTGGTCATCCCGGACCGCGGCAAGTTCCACACCGCCGAGTGCCGTTACGTCCGCGGAGCCGAGGACACCCTCGAGCTCAGCAAGGCCGCGGCGACCCGTCAGGGCTACGAGGCCTGCGGCGTCTGCAACCCCTAAGCACCCGGTACGGCGACACGGGCCCGCTCCCCTCCGGGGGGGCGGGCCCGTCCGCGTTGCCGGGAGGGCTCCTCGGTGGAGGGTGCCCGGAGCACAGGGGGGAGGCCCCGGGCACCCACCGTCAACCGCGGGCCAGCCCGACCCGCGGCGCTTGGGGTGCTAGCCGCGCTCGCGCATGGCGGCGCTGCGGAACGGGTCGCGCGGCGGCGGGGCCGGCATCGACAGGGTCTCGCCGCCGACGCCGAGGCCGGCGAGCCCGAGCACGCGGGCCAGCAGCGACTGCGTGCTCTCGCCGGCCCGGACGCCCTCGGAGGTCACCAGCACGCGGTAGACGGTGATGTAGTGGCGGACGGGCGTGTCGTAGCTCCAGTCCACCGAGCCGAGGTGCAGCGACTCGCCGCGGCTGCCGCCGACGCCCTCCCAGGGACCGCTCCACACCTGCACCCCGGCCGGGCCGGCGGAGTAGCTGCCACCGCGGGAGACGTCCTCGCGCTGCGCGGCGGACAGCAGTGCCCGCCCCTCGCGCTCGGGCAGGACGAGGGCGGGCCGGACCTGGGACTCGAGGGCGACGTTCGAACCGGGGCGGGTGAGGCGGAACGAGCGGTGGACCGGCTTGGGCTCCTCCAGCTCGACGGTGTGCACAGTCACCGGTGCCTCCTCATGGCTCGCTGCTCCAGATGGAGCACTCTTGGTGTCACCACAGCATCGGCAACGGAGGCGTTCTTTCTGACTAGGCCGTTCGGGTGGTTCAGCCGCCGGCGAGCCGGAGCCAGAACCGCAGCCCCAGGTCGACGTCGTCGTGGGGGAGCACCTTGGCGGTCGGTGGGCCCTGGACGACGCTGACCGCGAGGACCTCCTCGGCGAGCCGCAGGCTGCCCTCCTGGAGCGCCTCGGCGAGCTCGCCCTCGGCGGCCCACCACAGCTCGATCCGGTCGGTGACGTCCAGCCCGGTGCCCTTGCGGGCCTCCTGGACCAGCCGGACCACATCGCGGACCAGGCCGGCGCGGCGCAGCTCGGGTGTGATCTCGAGGTCGAGGGCGACCGTCTCGCCGGCGCCCGCGGCCACCGCCCAGCCGGTACGGGGCGTCTCGGTGACGATCACCTCGTCCGGTGACAGCGGCACCGGCCCCCCGCCGACCTCGACGGTGGCGGTACCCGCGCGCAGGGCCGCCGCGAGCGCCGCGGCGTCGGCCGCGGCGATGGCCTGCGCCACCTCCTGCACGCCCTTGCCGAACCGCTTGCCGAGGACCCGGAAGTTGGCCTTCACGCTGACGTCGACCAGGTCGCCGGAGAGCCGCTCCAGCTCGACCACGTTGAGCTCGGCCGCCACCAGGTCGCGCAGCTCCTGCGGCAGCGCCTCCCAGCCCTGGGCGGAGACCAGCGCCCGGCCGAGCGGCTGGCGGGTCTTGACGCCGGACTCGGCCCGCGCGGCCCGGCCCAGCTCGACCAGCCGCCGGACGAGGGTCATCTGCGCGCCGAGGCGTTCGTCGACCAGGGCGCC
>JAOPVD010000108.1 GCA_025966295.1 Frankiales bacterium
CGGCCTTGGCGTCGGGGTCGGAGTCGTACAGCGCCCGGAACTCACCGGCCTCGCCGTACCGCTTGTGGCTGGGGTCGAAGATGCCCGACAGCGGCACGTCCTTGCCCATCACGGGCGGCGGCATCGCTTTCGTGATCTTGTCGCCGACGGCGAAGGGGTATCCGAGCACCCGGGCGGAGTCCTGGACGGCCTGCTTGGCCTTGATGGTGCCGTACGTGATGATCTGGCTGACCCGCTCCTCGCCGTACTTCTCGGTGGCGTAGCGGATCATGTCGCCGCGGCGGCGCTCGTCGAAGTCGAGGTCGATGTCGGGCATCGAGATGCGCTCGGGGTTGAGGAAGCGCTCGAACAGCAGCTTGTGCTCGACCGGGTCGAGCTCGGTGATCTTCAGCGCATAGGCCACCAGCGAGCCGGCCGCCGAGCCGCGGCCCGGGCCGACCCGGATGCCGCTGGCCTTGGCGTACCGGCACAGGTCGGCGGTCACCAGGAAGTACCCCGGGAAGCCCATGTTGCAGATGACGTCGACCTCGTAGTCGGCCTGCACCCGGTGCCCCTCGGGCACACCGGCCGGGAACCGCTCGCGCAGCCCGACGTGCACCTGCTCGCGCAGGTAGGTCTGCTCGTCGTAGCCCTCCGGGACCTCGACGCGGGGCATCAGGTCGGCCCCCTCGTTGAAGGTCACCTCGCAGCGCTCGGCGATGAGCAGCGTGTTGTCGCAGGCCTCCGGGAACTCCCGCCACAGGTGCCGCATCTCCTGCGGCGACTTCACGTAGAAGTCCTGGGCGTCGAACTTGAACCGGCCCGGGTCGGCCATCGTCTTGCCGGACTGCACGCACAGCAGCACCTCGTGCGCCTTGGCGTCCTCGGCGTGGACGTAGTGCAGGTCGTTGGTCGCGAGGAACGGGATGTCCATGTCCTTCGCGAGCCGGATCAGGTCCTTCTGGGCCCGGCGCTCGATCTCGATGCCGTGGTCCATCAGCTCGCAGAAGAAGTTCTCCTTGCCGAAGATGTCGCGGAACTCACCCGCGGCCCGCTTGGCCTTCTCGTACTCCCCCATCCGCAGGTAGGTCTGGATCTCGCCGGACGGGCAGCCGGTGGTGCCGATCATGTCGACGGCGTGCTCGGCGAGCAGCTCCTTGTCCATCCGGGGCTTGTAGTAGTAGCCCTCGAGGGAGGCCAGCGACGCCAGCCGGAACAGCGCGTGCATGCCCTTGGTGCTCGTCGAGAGCATCGTCATGTGGGTGTAGGCGCCGCCGCCGGAGATGTCGTCCTCGCCGCCCGCGCCCCAGCGGTGCCGGGACTTGTCGAAGCGGCTGCCGGGCGCGAGGTAGGCCTCGATGCCGATGATCGGCTTGACGCCGTAGGCCTTGGACTTCTTCCAGAAGTCGTAGGCGCCGAACACGTTGCCGTGGTCGGTCATGGCGATCGCCGGCATGCCCAGCTCGGCGGTCTTCGCGAACAGGTCGTCGAGGCGGGCCGCGCCGTCCAGCATCGAGTACTCGGTGTGCACGTGCAGGTGCACGAACGAGTCGCTCACGAGGGAGATCTCCTTCGGGTACGCCGGTGGTGCAGCTGGCGGTCCGAGGGGAAGGCGGGCCGTGCTCTGCGTTCGCCCACAGTCTCCCACGACCCGCGGACAGTTTCCGGCACAAGCGCGCCGCGCGTCGCGGCTGACAGGATGACGGCGTGCACATCTCCGCCAAGGCCGACTACGCCGTGCGTGCGGCCATCCAGCTGGCCTCGTCCTCGGAGTTCCCGGTCACCAGCGAGTCGATCGCCACCGCCCAGCAGATCCCGGCGAAGTTCCTCGAGGCGATCTTGTCGCAGCTGCGGCAGGCGGGGCTGGTCAAGAGCCGGCGCGGCGCCCACGGCGGCTACTGGCTGTCCCGGCCGGCGGCGGAGATCTCGGTCGCCGACGTGATCCGGGCGGTCGAGGGCCCGATGGCGCTGGTCCGCGGCGAGCGGCCCGAGCAGGTGGCCTACCACGGCTCGGCGGAGCCGCTGATGGAGGTCTGGGTCGCGGTCCGCGCCGCCCTTCGCGGCGTGCTGTCGAACGTGTCCCTGGCCGACATCGCGACCGGCAAGGTGCCGCGGCACATCAAGAAGCTCACGAACGACCCCGAGGCGTGGATCGCCCCCTGGTTCGACTGACCCGGTACGCCGCGCCGGAGGAGGCCGGCCCGTGGCGCCCTGCTCAGCCCCGAGGCGCCGCCAGCTCCCTGAGCCGGGCGGTCGTCAGGTCCCAGCCGTCGAGCTCGAAGACGGCCAGCGCGCTGGTCGGCATCCCGCGGTCGGTCAGTTCGCGCGCCGCCGGGCTGTCGTCGAGCTCCCAGGCCAGCCGCTCGATGCCGGGGTTGTGCCCGACGAGCACCAGCACCTCGGTGCCCGCGGGGGTCTCCGCCAGCACCCCGCGCAGCTCCTGGGCCGGGGCGTCGTACACCCGGTCGTCGTAGGTCGGCGGCGCGCCGCCGGGGCTGGCCAGCTCCCAGGTCTCACGGGTGCGGGCGGACGACGACACCACCACCCGGTCGGGCACGATCGCGTTGCGCAGCAGCCACTCCCGGACGGCGCCGGCGTCGGCCCGGCCGCGGGCGGCCAGCCGGCGGGAGTGGTCGCCGTCGCGGTGCGGCTCGGCCTTGGCGTGCCGCAGCAGGACGAGGGTCGGCATGCGGGCAGTGTCCCAGGAGCGGTCTAGCGTCGCCGGCATGGGCATCCCCTTCCAGGTCACGGTCGACAGCCACGACGCCGGCGGGCAGGTGGCGTTCTGGTCGCTGGCGCTCGGGTACGAGCCGGAGCCGCCGCCGCCCGGCTTCGACACCTGGCGGGACTGGTACCTCAGCATCGGCGTGCCGGCCGAGGAGCTGCCCGAGGGTGACTGCCAGGACCGGATCCGCGACCCGGAGGGCCGGCTGCCCAAGATCTGGTTCCAGCCGGTGCCGGAGACCAAGACGGTGAAGAACCGGGTGCACCTCGACGTGACCGTCAGCGGCGGGCGCGGTGTCGACATGACGATCCGCGAGCAGCGGGTCCGGCGGCACGCGGCCCGCCTGGTGGCGGCCGGTGCGACCGAGCTGCGGGTGCTGTCCGGGGTCGTCGCAGGCCACTTCGCGATCGTGATGCAGGACCCGGAGGGCAACGAGTTCTGCGTCAACTGACGCCGCCCCGAAAAGTCCTGGACCCGTCCTGCGGGCGGTCGTAGCGTCGGGCCGGAGGGTGGAGAAGGAGGGTCATGTCGAAGGACAAGCAGGGCCGTGAGCCCAAGAAGCCGAAGAAGGGCAAGGCGACCGTAGCCGCGCCGAAGCCGGTCATCCCGGCCAGCCCGCGCGCCTAACCGGCGACCGGCATCGCGGCCATGATGGTGGCCAGGTCGAAGTAGTCGTGCCAGACCGCGATGAGGCCGTCGCGGAGTTCGAAGACGCCGGCCACCGGCAGGGCGGTGGTGACGCCGTCCAGGGTGAAGCGGTCGACCCGCTCGTTCATCACCAGCGGGCCGGCCGCCACCTCGCGGAGCACCTCCCACTCGGAGTGCGAGCACAGCGCCAGCAGGGCTTCCAGCGTCTGGACCATGGCGGCCTTGCCGTGCACGGCCGGCAGCATCATGTTCTGGTACTCCACGTCCTCGCTGACCAGCGCGAGCGCGGTGTCGTAGTCGCGGGCCGCCGCGGCCCGCAGGAACTCGTTCACGACCGACAGGCTCACGTCAGCTCCTTGCGCATCGACAGGTGCTCGATCCCGGCCTCGAGGTAGACCGCGGTGGTCGGAAGGTAGCCCGCCCGCTCGTAGAAACCGGCCGCGTGCAGCTGGGCGTGCAGCTCCACGGCCGGCAGGCCGCG
>JAOPVD010000100.1 GCA_025966295.1 Frankiales bacterium
TCGACCTGCACGCCGGCAGCGAGACCGTCACGGTCTGGACCAACGACCTGACAGCCGAGTACGTCCACGAGAACAGCGCGTACTCGACGTGAGCACCGCCCGGGGCCATGTCCACCTGCCCAAGGCTGCGACCCTCGTCGAGGCGCTGCCCTGGCTCAAGTCCTTCTCCGGCAGGACCGTCGTCGTGAAGTACGGCGGCAACGCCATGACCAGCCCCGAGCTGCAGGCGGCGTTCGCCGAGGACGTCGTCTTCCTGCGCTACTGCGGGGTCAAGGTCGTCGTCGTGCACGGCGGCGGGCCGCAGATCACCGCGCACCTCGACCGGCTCGGGGTCGAGAGCGAGTTCCGCGGTGGCTACCGGGTGACGACCCCGGAGACCATGCAGGTGGTCCGGATGGTCCTCGTCGGCCAGGTCAACAGCGACGTCGTCAGCCTCGTCAACGAGCACGGGCCGTTCGCGGTCGGGCTCTCCGGCGAGGACGCGCAGCTGTTCACCGCCGAGCGCCGCGACGCCCTCGTCGACGGCGAGCCGACCGACATCGGCTTCGTGGGCGACGTCGTCGACGTGCAGCCGGCGATCCTGCACGCGCTGCTGGACGAGGGCAAGGTGCCGATCGTCGCGACCGTCGCCCGCGGCCTCGACGGTCACCTCTACAACGTCAACGCCGACACCGCCGCCGCAGCCCTGGCCGTCGCGGTCGGCGCCGAGAAGCTCATCGTGCTGACCGATGTCGAGGGGCTGTACGCCGACTGGCCGACCAGCGACGAGGTCATCTCCAGCCTCACCGACGAGGAGCTGGAGAAGCTCCTCCCCAGCCTCAGCTCGGGCATGGTCCCGAAGATGGAGGCCTGCCTGCGGGCGGTGCAGGGCGGCGTCCCGCGCGCGCACGTCCTCGACGGCCGGGTGCCGCACGCGATCCTGCTGGAGCTGTTCACCGACGAAGGGGTCGGAACCATGGTGGTGCCGTCATGACCAGCCAGGACTGGAAGGACCGCTGGGACGCGGCCCTGATGGGCAACTACGGCACCCCGCAGGTGGTGCTGGCCCGTGGCGAGGGCGCGACCGTGTGGGACGTCGACGGCAGGGAGTACGTCGACCTGTTCGCCGGCCTCGCCGTCAACGTGCTCGGGCACGCCCACCCCGCCGTGCAAGAGGCGGTGGCCCGCCAGCTCGGCACCCTCGGCCACGTCAGCAACCTGGCGATCAGCCAGCCGGCGGTGCTCCTGGCCGAGCGGCTCAAGGAGCTCACCGGCTTCGACCGGGTGCTGTTCACCAACAGCGGCGCCGAGGCCAACGAGGCCGGCCTGAAGCTGGCCCGCCGGCTGCGCCCCGGCGGTGGCTGGGTGGCCTGCGAGGGCGCCTTCCACGGGCGGACGATGGGCGCGCTCGCCGTCACCGGCCAGCCCGCCAAGCGGACTCCGTTCGAGCCGCTGGTCGGCCCGGTCACCTTCGTGCCGTACGGCGACGAGCAGGCCCTCGCGGCCGCCGTCGGCCCGAGCACGGCCAGCATCATCCTCGAGCCGGTGCTCGGCGAGGCCGGCGTCGTCATGCCGCCGCCCGGCTTCCTCGCCGCCGCCCGCCGGGCTGCCGACGCCTCCGGCGCGCTGCTCCACCTCGACGAGGTGCAGGGCGGCATCGGTCGCGCCGGTGGTTGGCTGTCCCACCAGGTCCTCGAGCCGGGGGTGGACGCCGACGTCGTGACGCTAGCCAAGGGCCTCGGCGGCGGCCTGCCGCTCGGCGCCGTCCTGGCCCGCGGTGCCGCGGCCACCGCCCTGCAGAAGGGCGACCACGGCACCACCTTCGGCGGCAACCCGGTGGTCTGCGCCGCCGCTCTCGCGGTCCTGGACGTGCTGCAGACCGAGGGCCTGCTCGACCGCACCACGGTGCTGGGGGAGCGGCTGCGCAAGGGCATCGAGGCCCTCGCCCACCCGCTCGTCAGCCACGTCCGGGGCGTCGGGCTGTGGCTCGCGATCGTGCTGACCGAGCCGCTCGCCCCGGCCGTCGAGCTGGCCGCCCGCGAGGCCGGCTTCCTCGTCAACGCGGCCGCGCCGCACGCCGTCCGGCTGGCGCCGCCGCTGGTCGTCTCCGACGCGCAGCTGGACGCGTTCGTGGCTTCGCTGCCGGGAGTGCTGGACGCCGCTAGGGTCGCGCCATGACGAACCGAGCCCAGTCGTGAGCGCCACCCGCGTCCTCGTCGTCGAGGACGACCCGAGCGTGCGTGGTCTGCTGCAGACCCTGCTGTCGGCGGAGGGTTACGACGTCGTCACGGCCTCCGACGGCCTGGCGGGTCTGGTCAAGGCGGCGGCCACCCACCCGGCCCTGATGCTCCTCGACCTGATGATGCCCGACCTCGGTGGCGTCCGGGTGCTCGAGGAGATCCGCGACGACCCGGAGCTGTTCGACACCCCGGTCATCGTCGTCACCGGCAAGATCGACGCCGTCCCCGGGATGCGGGACGTGCTCGGGGAGGACAACGTGTTCGTCAAGCCGTTCGCGGTCGCCGAGCTGCTCTCGCGGGTCGCCGCCATCACCGGCGGTCCGGAAGGTGGTGAGTGATGCCGCGGCACTTCCTCGCCGACGACGACCTCACGCCGGCCGAGCAGAGCCAGGTGCTCGACCTCGCCGACCGGCTCAAAGAGACCCGGTACGACGGCCCGAAGCCGTTCGCCGGCAAGGCCGTCGCGGTGGTCTTCGAGAAGCCGTCGACCCGCACCCGGCTGAGCTTCGAGGTCGGTCTGGCCGAGCTCGGCGCGCACCCGGTCATCCTCGACGCGCAGTCCACCCAGCTCGGGCGGGGCGAGACCATCGAGGACACCGCGCGGGTGCTGTCGCGCTACGTCAGCGCCATCGTGATCCGCACCTTCGGTGACGACCGGATCCAGGCCCTCGCCGCGGCCAGCAGCGTGCCGGTCGTCAACGCGCTGACCGACGGCTTCCACCCCTGCCAGATCCTGGCCGACCTGCAGACCATCCGGGAGCGCAAGGGCACCACCCAGGGCCTGGTCCTGACCTACCTGGGCGACGGTGCCAACAACATGGCCAACAGCTACCTGGTCGGCGGTGCGATGGCGGGCATGGAGGTCCGGATCGGTGCCCCGGCGGGCTACCAGCCCGACCCGGCGGTCGTCGAGCGGGCCAAGGCCTACGGCACCACGATCGTCGTCACCGACGACGCCAAGGCGGCCGCCGAGGGCGCCGACGTGCTGTGCACGGACGTCTGGGTGTCGATGGGCCAGACGGGTGCCGAGCAGCGGCTGCACGACCTGCGGGACTACGCCGTCGACGAGGGTGCGCTGGCGCTCGCCGCCCCGGACGCCCTGGTGCTGCACTGCCTGCCCGCCCACCGCGGCGAGGAGATCGCGGCCGCCGTCATCGACGGCCCGCAGTCGGCCGTCTGGGATGAGGCCGAGAACCGGCTGCACGCCCAGAAGGCGCTGCTGACCTGGCTGCTGGAGCAGGGGTAGCCGTGGCCAGCGCGCGCCGGCTGACGGCCGTCCAGCAGGTCCCTCTGACGAAGGCGGCCCGGCAGGCCCGCATCGTGGAGCTGCTGGCGGGTCAGCCGGTCGCGAGCCAGACCGAGCTGGGCCGGCTGCTGGCCGCCCAGGGCGTCCAGGTCACCCAGGCCACCGTGAGCCGCGACCTCGAGGAGCTGGGCGCGGTCAAGGTCCGCACCGCGACCGGCACCGCCTACGCCGTCCCGCCGGAGGGGCAGCCGCGGGCCGGTACCCCGGAGGCGGTGGATGCCCGGCTGGCCCGGCTGCTGGAGGAGCTCTGCGTCAGCGCCGAGCCGACCGGCAGCGTCGTCGTCCTGCGCACGCCCCCGGGCGGCGCGCACCTGCTCGGTGCGGCCCTCGACCGCGCCGGCCTGCCCGAGGTCGCCGGCACCGTCGCCGGCGACGACACCGTCCTGCTCGTCACCCGCACGCCGGCCAGCCCGGCCGCGGGTGCCCTGGCCACGCGGCTGCTCCGCCTGGCCGAGGGCCGCACGCTCTGACCGTCCCCCCCGCACCCCGCACGTCCCACACCCCAGGAGAAGCAGTGTCTGACCGCGTCGTCCTCGCCTACAGCGGAGGGCTCGACACGTCCGTGGCCATCGGCTGGATCGCCAACGAGACCGGCAAGGAGGTCGTGGCCGTGGCCGCCGACGTCGGCCAGGGCGGCGAGGACCTCGACGTCATCCGCCAGCGCGCCCTGGACTGCGGTGCGGTCGAGGCGGTCGTCGCCGACTGCCGTGACGAGTACGCCGACGAGTACTGCCTGCCGGCCCTGCAGGCCAACGCCCTCTACATGGGCCGCTACCCGCTCGTGTCGGCGCTGTCCCGGCCGCTCATCGTCAAGCACCTGGTGGCCGCCGCGAAGTACCACGGCGCCGACACGGTCGCGCACGGCTGCACCGGCAAGGGCAACGACCAGGTGCGGTTCGAGGTCGGGATCGGGGCGCTCGCGCCGGACCTGAAGTGCATCGCCCCGGTCCGCGACTCCGGCATGACCCGCGACAAGGCGATCGCGTTCGCGGCGGAGCGCGGCCTGCCGATCGACGTCACCAAGAAGTCGCCGTACTCCGTCGACCAGAACGTCTGGGGTCGCGCGGTGGAGACCGGGTTCCTCGAGGACCCGTGGAACGGGCCGATGGAGGACGTCTACAGATACACGCAGGCGCCGGGCACCAGCAGCGGACCGGACGAGGTGCTCATCACCTTCGTCGACGGTGCCCCCACGGCCATCGACGGCCGCCCTGTCACGATGCTCCAGGCCATCGTGGAGCTGAACGAGCGCGCAGGCGCGCAGGGCTTCGGACGCCTGGACATGGTCGAGGACCGGCTCGTCGGCATCAAGAGCCGCGAGGTCTACGAAGCCCCAGGAGCCCTCGTCCCCATCAACGCCCACACCGAGCTCGAGGACCTCACGATGGAGCGCGACCTGCGGCGCTTCAAGCGCGGCGTCGAGCAGCGGTGGACCGAGCTCGTCTACGACGGCCTGTGGTTCTCCCCGCTCAAGCGGGCCCTCGACGACTTCATCGCCGCCAGCCAGCAGCACGTGTCCGGCGAGATCCGCCTGACGCTGCACCACGGCACCTGCACGGTGACCGGCCGGCGCAGCGACGCCTCGCTCTACGACTTCGACCTCGCGACCTACGACGAGGGCGACACCTTCGACCAGACCCTGGCCAAGGGCTTCGTCGAGCTCTGGGGCCTCCCCTCCAAGATCGCCGCGCGTCGTGACCAGCGGCTGTCCCCGTGAGCCAGGAGCGGATGTCCCTCTGGGGCGGCCGGTTCGAGGGCGGTCCCGCCGAGGCCCTTGCCCGGCTGTCGGTCAGCGTCCAGTTCGACTGGCGGCTCGCTCCCTACGACCTGCTCGGGTCCAGGGCGCACGCCCGGGTGCTGCACCGCGCAGGACTGCTCAGCGATGACGAGCTGCCCCTCATGCTCGGCGCCCTCGACGAGCTGAGCACCGAGGTCGCCTCGGGTGCGTTCGTGGCCACCTTCGAGGACGAGGACGTGCACACCGCCCTCGAGCGGGGGCTGATCGAGATGCTGGGCTCCCTGTGCGGAAAGCTCCGGGCCGGCCGCTCACGCAACGTCCTGGTGGACACCGACCTGCGGCTCTACCTGCGTGTCCTCGCCCGGCAGG
>JAOPVD010000167.1 GCA_025966295.1 Frankiales bacterium
GGGCGACGGCCAGCCCGGCCCCCGCGTCGGCGAGCAGCTCCGAGAGCGCGTCGCCGCCGGTGGTCACGGTCGGCAGGCCGGTCCACAGGTGGTCGAGCAGCCGGGTCCGGTAGGAGAAGGCGTTCTCGACCGAGTCGACCGCGGCGCAGACCCCGAGGTCGGCCTGCAGCAGCCAGGAGGCCCGCTCCGCGTACGGCACCCAGCCCTCGGCGAAGAAGACGTGCCGCGAGAGGCCGAGCTCGGCGACCAGCGCGGCGGCGGCCGTCGCCGCCGACATCGCCGGGACCGCCGGGTTGGGGTGCCCGCCGCCGAGGAACAGCAGCCGCACGTCCGGGTGCGAGGCCCGCAGCCGGTCGACGGCGCGCACCACCAGCGCCGGGTCGAACCAGTTGTAGAGGCCGCCGGCCCACAGCAGCAGCGGATCGTCCGGGCCGATCCCGTCGACCACCTCGCGCGGGCCCGGAACGGTCGCCACCGGCGGCTCGGCCGCCAGCCCGAACGGCACCAGCGCGACCAGCGAGCCCAGCGACGGGTCCTCGTCGTACAGCGCCGGAGAGACCCGGCCGAGGGCGGCGAGGTGACCGAGCCACAGGTCGCGCTGGCGCGGGGAGGCGCAGAGCACCAGGTCGGCCCGGGCGAGCTGCCGGGAGGTCGCGGCGACGGCGTGCGCCACCATCAGCCGGCGGCGCTCCGGGCCGGCGTCGCGGGCCTGCTCGAGCAGCTCCAGGTGGGCCGGGTCGTAGCAGTCGACGACCACCGGCACGTCGACGTCGAGGACCTGCGGGTACGGCGTGACGACGTCGCCGGACAGCACCACGACGGACGCGGCGGCGAGCAGCCCGGGGCTGAACGGGGCCACCGTGAAGTCCGGCGCGTCGAGCTCCACCGCAGCCGTCGAGGCCAGCACCACCGGCTGCGAGGCCGCCAGTGCCCGGGCCATCTCCCAGGCACGGATGGCCGGCCCGGCCATCCGCGGGCCGAGCGGCTCGGTGGTGACCAGGAGGACCGTCAGGACTGGCCCTCGGGGTCGCACAGGTAGGGGTAGATGCCGGACAGGGCGGGCTGCCACTGCGCGTGACCCTCGGCGATGGTGGACAGCGCGCCCTTGCGCAGCCGCTGCCGCAGCTCGTGGTCGGTGACCGCCCGCTCCAGCGCGTCCACCAGGCCGTCGACGGTCCGCTTGGCCAGCAGCGCGTTCTCGCCGTCCTCCAGCACCCAGTGCCCCCACGGGTTGTCGAAGGCCACGACCGGCACGCCGCAGGCCATCAGCTCCAGCGGCAGGTCCGACGGGTGCTTGCTGACCGTCAGCGCCAGGCCGACGTCGACGGTGCGGTACAGCTCGCCGGTGGCGCGGTAGTCGAGCAGGCCGTAGTGGTGCATGCCGCTGAAGCCGGGCTCGGGCACCGCCCAGGAGCCGGCCGTGACGATCCGCACCCGGTCGCCGAGCCGCTCCTTGAGCTCGTCGAGGGCGAGCGAGGCCATCTCCCAGCAGTTGCGCCAGTGCCCGGGGCGGGCGTAGACGAACACCGTCACCGGCGCGTCCGGACCCCGCTCGGCACGGCCCTCGGCGTGGAACACGGTGGGGTCGACGGCCGGCGTGAACGACATCGCCTTGCCGCCGTACTCGGTGCTGTAGATCTGCTTGAGGTTGTCGGTGTTGCACAGCGCGTACAGCCCGAGCCGGTAGCTCTCCTCGGTCAGCGCCCACAGCGTCGAGGCCGGGTAGAACATCGGCTCGAAGTCCTGCACCAGGTAGAACTTCCGCTTGGCGTGCGGGAAGTGCGCGACGGCGTAGGCGGTCACCCACAGCGTCGCGATGGCGGCGTCGGCCTCCGGCACCGCGGCGAGCGACTCGCCCATGCCGCCGTCGTAGAAGTAGATCGGCGCGGCGGCCAGCGACGGGAACGCCGCGGTGAGGGCCGACCGGACGAAGTGGTCCGGCGGCGCCCCCCAGACCACGAAGCGGTTCTCGACGCCGTGCTCGCGGGCCAGCTGGTCGGCGATGCGCAGCGCGGTGTTGATGCCGCCGTAGAACGGGCTGTCGATGTCGGGGATGAACCAGTTGACGGTCTTCACCTCGAACGGCGCGCCGTTCTGGGCGTGCAGCGCGTCGACGGCCTGCTGGGTCGCGGGCAGCGCGCGGCAGTTGTCCGCCAGCATCCGCGCCTCCTTGTCGTCGCTCTTCTGGCGGAAGACCTGGAAGGGCCGACCCAGCGGGCCGCTGATCCGCTGCGCGACCGTCGGCTCGTGCCGGTGCCGCAGCTTGGGCTCGCGGCTCGACAGCGACAGGTTCGGCGAGAAGTACGGGTCGCCGCCGAACAGCCACGGGTTGTAGCGCCAGTAGGAGGCGAAGAAGTCCTCCAGCGGCACGTGCGAGCCGCGGGTGGCGGACTCCAGGTGCCGCAGCCCGGCGTACGGGGAGCAGACATTGCGCAGCCCCTTGATGACGGCGTCGAGGCCGATCGCGACGTCGCTGCCGCACAGCAGGAAGCGCTCATCGAAGCCGCCGAGCCGGTCGAAGACCTCCCGGCGGACCGCCAGGCAGGCGCCGGTGACGGCCAGCACGTTGCGGTACCAGCCGGTGTGGCCGAGCAGGCTCGGCGAGCCGGGCTGCATGCCCTCGAAGACATGGTCGGCGAAGCCGCCGAGGCCCAGGATCGCCCCGGCGTGCTGCAGCTCGCCATCGGGACCGATCAGCTGCAGCCCGGCCACGCCGATCTCCGGTTGCCGTGCCCAGCCAACGATCTCGGTCATCCACTCCGGATCAAGGA